>DAOLHH010000050.1:0-6610 GCA_035329185.1 Candidatus Saccharimonadota bacterium
CCTTAAGACAGCTCGTCTACGCAGGCTTTTTTGAACGGCTTGAAAGCACTTCGATGTCAAATGCTTTTTCCATGCGACGTATATCTGCCAATAAATCTGCTCTCGATTTATTAAAAAGCATTATTTCAGCCACTACACCACCGCCATTTTTAGCAAACTTTAGCTCATCGCCTACTGATTTTAAGAGATTGATTTCATGAAAAGAGGCAAGTGCTTTGACCTTTTTAATTCCCGTTATTGCCTTCAGTTTACCTTCTGTTTTTGCATACATGTTAAAGACTGCAGTAAATCCTCTTACTTTCTTTGGTATAACGGGCTTCTGCGGGACACGTATCAAAATATCATTCAAAATATGGTTAATGCCGTAGCTTAGCATATACATTTCGTGCCTGAACCCACCCATGCGAGGTGCAAGTTCTATGATCTTCCACTCCTTCTCAGTGCGCATAAGTTCGACATGAGCGGTCGTAGATCGCAAGCCAAGTGCCTTAACAGCTTTAAATGCAGCATGATTAGCATCGTCTATATGAGATGGGAGCAGTCGAGTCGGCGTGAGTCGTTGATAGCCAAAGAAATCATCAAAACCGATAGCTCGGCCCGTTTTTACGTGCACGATAGGGGTCGCATACGTGTTACCTCGTCCGTTCACATAGACGTCGATGGAGTACATTTCCCCGTCCATGAGTTGCTCTACAAGAATCTTTGGCGTACCACGTCCAAGTTTCTTTTTATACACTTTTTCAATAGTCTTGAACGTTTTCTGTAACGTTTTCTCGAGTTCTTCACGATGATAGCAGACCGAAACGAGCAAACTTGCAGCGAGTCCTGCTGGCTTCACAACAACCGGATAACCAACAAGTTTCTCTATTTTGACGATACTCGCTTCAGTCGTATCCTTCACGACGGTGTATTTTGGTATCAAAGATTTGTCGAGCGTCTTTAGAAGTTGTCGCATAGCAATTTTATCTGTTGACCAGTCAAGTGAACTTTGCGTCGGCGTATCGAGATAAGGCACATGTGGAACAATTTTTTCATAAAAAGGGATAGAATTCTCATATTGGCATGTTACCGCAAGAAGCCTCTCTCGATACTTCTCGATTGCCTTACGGATAGAAATAGGTGAGTCAAAATCAACCACTTCAACAAGGAGTTTCTTTGTCGTTTTCTGGCGATTCAATGAAGTGATGAGCTTATTTTTTTTCGCATCAACAAATACCACCATACGCAACTTTTTTTCATAACGTGTTGCATAGGTATCAAGGGCGGCAAATGTTTGCGCTCGAACGCCGTTGACAAATAGGACCGTATCTCGGATTGCAGCTTCGTGAAATAAACTCATTATGTGTACCGCACCCTTCTTGTTGATTAATTTACATTACTTCTTATCGCTAGCTTAGTCTTAAGTGGTGAAAAAGTCAATATATTGTAGCACAAAAGTTGCTTTTTTACTAATTTTTTGCTATAATAACTTTATGCGTTCTTTTCACAAACAAACAGGACTCGAAACAATAAAAAAACCAACCCTACACCTACCTGATAACGCCTTGCTTCTTGCGACTCACGGTAGTGCTGATCTTCCAACAGATGGTAGCTATTCCCTTTCCCACGACTTTCTTGACCCACAATTCGGTGAAGCTCGCCAACGAGACTATTCAGATTTTGCCACAGGTCTTATACTGGACCATTTCCATCCTTCAGTGACAGTGCAGCCACCAAGATATGGTCGGATAGCTGGCGATGCAAATCGCGCGCCGTCTACGTCGATGACAGGAGAACCGGGAGTTGTAGCTGGCAAAGAAAGCTTTAGAACAACGAACATGTCAGGACTAATCCCCGTATGGGAACATGCTCCTGATAAGTCCACAAGGGCTCTTTGGCTTGATGAAAACATTCGTACATATTTTGAGAGGATTGGCGCAACAGTGCTACAGAAACTTAACGAGACTACTGGCAACATACTGGTCGTTGACCTTCATGACACCGGAGATAAACGGTTGTTGCCTGACGGGTCAGCGATACCCCTTCCTAAAAGGGTTGAAAAGTATGGAAGACGCACTTTCTGGGAGGCAGTTTTGAGTGACTGTGAAGGTCGAACTACCCATCCTGGCGTCATGAATGCAGCAGTGCTTGCGACAAAGCAAGTATATGAAAAAGCCGGAATCCCTAGTAATGACTCAGAAGTTATGGTAAACGACCCCTACAAGGGTGGGTTTGTTACCGAATATGTTGGAGCGATACTACCGCATTATTTGCAAGACGTATGGGGGGTTTCATCTGCGGATGCCGCACGGATTAATGCTATTCAGATCGAAATTCCGAGACATCGATATATGAAAGATGAGCAATATCAAATTGTTGATCCTCAAAAAATCTCCCAAGAGGCACAAAGAGTTCAAGAGATTATTACGATAACTGCTAACCAGATACGCTAATTTACATTATATTCGCACGAATAAAATCTGACAGTTCCTTGCGTTTTTCTTCTAAAAAAGTGCCCGTAGTCAATTGAGGGCTATAGTTGACTTCAAATATATAATGCTTATTACTACCTTTTTCCATAACTACATCTATTCCCGATATGTCCCTACCTAGTAGGTTTGCGGCACGAAGACTGTCGCGCTTAACAAGCTCAGGTAGGTTTTCCAGTGGCACCAATTCGCCGTCTCCCCCTTGGGAAGTATTGTTCAGGTGTGTATCGCCTTCACGCGTCCTATGTATGGCTATTCTCAACTCAGTGCCAAAATTAATTAAACGATAGTCGCCGTCATTTTCAATAAATCGTTGGGCAATAAACTGAACGTCTTTCGCTTCTGATATGTACCTTTGTAGTTCTTTTTGATCATGGACTAAATAATTGTTTGCACCCTTTTTACCATCGATAGCCTTAAATATAAATGGAGTACCTAAACGTTCAATCACTTTGGCATAATTGGGACTATAAGAATCAGCAGAATAATAGAAGACCGTATCTGGAACGGGTAAATCAAAGAGGGTCATCAACATAGTCTCACCAAACTTTGTCTTGGGAACAACACCTAAAATTTCGGTAGGGAATACGGGCTTTCCTTTTTTCTTGAAAAGAGATGCAACTATAAGTGCGCCCTCTTCGAAAGCATGCCAATGCTTTATATAAACCAAGTCAGTTTCTAGCGGTAACCCATCATAGAAGATATCGACGCCTGTCCCACTGCAATAATACTCAAGATCCTCGAGGTTTATAATCTCACAAGACACACCGAGATCCTGTTCAATATTTTTCTTTAAATCGTCTGTATACTCACGAGGCCTGTCGCGTGTAGTAAGAATCGTACATTTTTTTGTCATTGTGCTTTTACCTTTCTTAATAGCAGATCAACAATTTTATCTGCAACGTTTCTGCTACTCCCATCAGATTGCAAATCATGCGAGGTCAGACCCGGCATTTTATTCACCTCTATTAAAACGGCGCCAGCTTCGGAAAAAGGTTTTTCAGCATTTTTTATTATCATATCAACCCCGCATACTCCCAGAGATAACGAATGAGCTATAGCTACAGCTTGCTGTTTAATACTTTCGTGAATGAGGTCCGTAACATCAACCGACTCTCCGCCCAAACTTCTATTAGAAGGTCCCACCACTCGCACTACTTCACCTTCTACAGGGATGCGCCGTAGTTCACTATCTTGCAGATACTGACGAACTGCATCCATATCAATTTCAAAAGCTTTTCCCGCCCTCTCCGTTATCTGCAGAGAATTCTTAGTCAATATAAGTCCGTTAATACTGTCTTTTCCGTTCCCTATGACAAATGCTGGGACTCTTTTTGTAACTGCAGCAACATTATCTCCGACTACCATCAAGCGATAGTCATCACCGGTCTCAAAACTCTGAAGTAGTAATTGTTTACTTACTGTGGATGCGCTTTCCAACGCTGTCATGAGCTGTTCTTCGTTTGTTATGTTGATATGTACATTATTTCCATGATCTGTATCTGCAGGCTTAACAACTATTGAGCCGTGGAGATTAAGAAAATCGATTGCGTCATTTTCACTTGTGTACGAGACGGTTTGAGGCACTACCCAATTAAAGTGTGGTGCTAATTCATACAGTAACGCCTTATTCTGCGCAAACTCATATCCAATGCCTGAATTAAGCATGTTCAGTGTCGAAAAAAATGGTATGCTATCTTCTCCTGTTTTTGAAGCAACAAAATAATTACCAACAATTCGTTCGCACTTCCAATCCCGTCGCTCAAAAGCTTCAATAATGAGGCGTGTATTTGCACCTATAGCTTGCGGACTTCCCATAAATTACATTACCCCGATACTCGCTTGTAGGCTAGAAATATCACTGCACCCAATATAAGCAACATCAGAACAATCATGGTAATAAACCCGTGCTCAGCATGTTCGGAACTGCGTTTCATAACCCAATCATAGATGTTTTGAGTTATTTAAACCAGCCCTTTTTGGCATTCGCTTTAAATTGTTCGAGCAACTCTCTTTGCTCTTTGCTCAGTTTTGAAGGAGTATCAACTATCACTGTTACAATGTGGGCGCCTCGAGCATCACCACGCAGGTGAGGCACGCCGTGACCTGAAAGCTTAAAATCAGTGCCCGTTTGTGTTCCAGCTGGCACTTTCATGCGGACAGGCCCGTCTACGGTAGTCACATCCATTTCGGTACCTAATGCTGCATCAACCATATCTACATGTATCTTACTGAGCACTAAATCGCCTTCTCGCGTAAATTCCTTATGTGGTTTAACACGTATATGGACATAGAGATCCCCCTTATTACCGTTGGCGGTCGCTTCTCCAAAACCAGTGAGCCTTATCGTTGCCCCATCGTCGATTCCTGCAGGTATTTTAACGGTGATATTTTTATCTCGTCGCTCCGTCCCACTTCCATTACAGACGCTACATTTAACATCAGGGATTTTGCCCTTCCCCGCGCATTTTTGACAGGTTACCGCTTGCTGGATATTTCCAAAGATTGTCTGCGCTACTCGGACTTCTTGGCCAGAACCCTTACACGTATCACATGTCTTGAGCTCATGCCCAGGCTCGACAGTAGTCCCTTTGCAGTGCTCACACACGTCGTGGACATTCAAGCGCACTTCTGTTTCAACACCAAATACTGCTTCTTCAAAATCTAACACCATCTCCATCTCAACATCACGGCCACGTTCTGGTCGTTTATTCCTTCGGTTGCCCCCACCGCCACCGAAAAAACTGCCGAATAAATCTCCAAAGCCGCCAAGATCATCAAAGTCGAAATTAACACTATGGCCTTGTCCACCAAAGTTAAATCCTTCAAATGGATTTCCGCCACCGCCCGATCCTCCAACGCCAGCATGTCCGAATTGGTCGTATCGCTGACGTTTCTGTTGATCTTTCAGCACTTCATAGGCCTCATTAATCTCTTTGAACTTCTCTTCGTCACCTCCACGATCTGGATGTAGCTCAATCGCCTTACGCCGAAAAGCTTTTTTTATCTCATCGTCGGATGCACCCTTAGCAACACCGAGGACTTCATAGTAATCTCGCTTACTCACCTACATTCCTTGCTTCTTTAATCCTGATAAATAACTCAGATACGTCATGAGAACCGTAGATAATGCCAGTCCTTCCGAGACTCTGCGCACGTGCCATGAAGAAGGCTGCCGCCTCTGACGTACCATCCCGTGCTGATTGCTCAAGACAAGAGAACATTTCTGCTGCCAAATCTTCGTCTCGTAGAGCAGGGTTTTCATTACTAATCATGGGATTATTTTAGCACTTTAAGCACTTGAGTGCCAACATTCTCTACCTATTTTTTTCACTATTTTTGGAAAATATCGTCACCAAAATGTTTTTTAAGGCGAGCGCGAATACTTCCTTCATGGCGACCGAGCATGAGGGCAAGTTTCTTAAGGGTAACGCCCGCTGCCCACTGATTCAGTAGAGTCTCATCTTCTATCTTCTTCCATGGCTTATAGGCGTTCGGATGGCGGGTACGCATTTCTTCGAGCTTACGTTTCCAGTCACTCGTATTTTTGTTCACTGATGCTTTTTGCTTTGATGAATACGCCTTCATTTTTTCTAAGTACACGCTTTCAATATCCTTGTATCGCTTCGTATCTTCATCGGATTTTTTCCTTAGTACCTCATCGAGCGTGTGTGCCTCTTCGTGCATCATGAGTGCCGTCTTATTGAGCCCTGCAAGCGTCAGCGTCTCCAAACTTCGCACACGCGAAAGTGCTACATAGCCCATCCCAGGTACGAAAGCATTACGTAAGTCGATGTGAGCCGCGTCTAATGTCATACCCTGGCTTTTATGCACGGTGATTGCCCAGGCAAGTCTGAGCGGAATTTGTGTCACTGAGGCGACCTTTTTTTCACCGTCACGCATCTCCCATGTGTCCGGTTTCGTTTCAATTGTTCGCCCACTATTCGTCTCAACGATTGGATATCCAGATTCTTTAGTAAAACCTACGACCGTTCCGAGCGTTCCGTTCACGTATTTCTTTTCCGGAGAATTCTTTACGAACATGACGAATGCGCCCTTTTTAAGCACCAATCGTTCAGGAGCTAAACACGAACGTATAAGCGACTCCACTGCATGTGCCTTCCCACTGTGCGCCATGTCAA
>DAOLHH010000051.1:0-6475 GCA_035329185.1 Candidatus Saccharimonadota bacterium
AAGAGTAAGGGCTCCAGTAATCAGCAAAGGTGAGTTGTTCAATAGGGTGAAGTGACTTGTTTCTAACTATTCGTGTAATTGCATCAAATACAAGTATGAGTCTACCGAGTGCAGCCATATTATCAAAAACTTGCTTACGCTTTTCAATATTGTGCATATACAACACATAAAATGCGCTTGCGATATCTACTTTTTGCGGAAGTGGGTCTATTTTATAAGATTCTGAACGGCTATTTAATGCAACTACATATTTACCAGAATTGCTACTTGGTTTTGTGTAGAATCGTGGTTCAGTAATATCATATCTTGAAAAATGAATCGCTGGATTTGTCTCTCTATGAGCAATAAGTGTTCGTCGTGTATCAAAATAATCCGTACTTACTAAAAACGTAGCTGGATTGCAGGCAATGCCAAATTGATTAACAAAGGGCTCCCAGGGATGATATATATCTATGCCCCATCCACCCTCAAGAGGTACATTATTAGATTCGGTCATTGTTGCAGACAGGATTTCTTTTTCATGCGTCGATCCATTCGATAATTTCGGAAATTTAGGTAAGCTATCTCTCAGTGAAGCACAAGAAGGAGTACTAGCTATATGTTCTAGTGCAACACCAGTATTATTACCACAGCCAAAGTCAATGTGTGTAAAGGAATCTTGTTTGTCAAGAATAGCTTTTTGAGCAAGAAATACCCCGTAATATCGCGAAGGTTTACACGTTATCGGATCGTAGTAGCTGTGATTCATCTCATACTCTAATCGCTTATCCTCATCGGTGTATATGTCGCTCATCAATTGTGAAATCATTTCACGATTGGGAAATTCCCTGAGCATGTCATAGCTATTTTCTTGCAATAATGTGTTTTGTAGAAGATAACGATTCAAACGTGATGCATGTCCCGGAGTGAAAGGCCTGTTGTTTTGGAGTCTTTCATTGCGCATGTGATGAAGCCAATCTGCATGGCTAGAGTCACTATGCATAAAATCTTTAATACCTCTACATGCGCCCGAGGTTAACGAATCTATTTTATCGAATTGCAATGCGTCTAATTCAAATTGATAAGCTAATGGGTCAATATCAGGAAGTTGACGTCGCAATACTGGGCCCCCTTCTGCGCGTCCATCTCGATCGCCGACGGCTTTCATGCCTTTTGCTGAAGTGTTTCTTTGACTAGTTTTGACAGTTCTCTAGGAGATGCCCAGGCTTTTAGTACGTATTTATCAGCCCCTAAACTATAGGCACTATCAATGTCTTTATCTGCATCTAGATTACTAAACACAATGATTTTGACGTTTGGGTGCTTTGTTGATCGCTGATATCGTTTTAGAAATTCTAGGCCCGATACACGGGGCATCCGAAGATCTAACAATATTAAATCGAATTCTATATGAGAGCATATTTGTAATGCTTCTTCACCGTCATGTGCAGTACTCACATCATATCCATCGGCATTGAGCACCATTGCGTACGCATCGAGTAAAACTGTTTCATCCTCAACTATAAGTATTTTGTGAGACATGCGATTATTATAATAAATTCAATTTATATTGCTGTGTAAAAATTTTTACATAGCAGGCATAGGTGCAGAAGTATGTAGCTCATTCGCTTTCTCATCTGTGGCATCATCAGCATTGGATTTTATTTGCTCTACTTTGTTTCTAATTTCTTTCCTCATTTCGTCTCCTCGTTTTGGAGTAAGCAGCATCGCAGTGGCTCCTCCAACAATTAATCCGAAAATAAATGCACTTTTCCTTGTACTCACATGATTCATTTCACTCATATTTTAATCCTTGTAGTTACGTTTTAATAAGTCTTAAGCCGTAGTGCTTTTCTAGTGTACTTTCCCCAGATTTCTTGTAACCTACCATGCTCTGCTCTTCTTACAGCTTCGTTTTGACGTGCAGGATCACGAGCTTTAATCGCTAGGTTAATCGCAAGACCAGCCATGAAACGCATGAGAGGCTCATTAGTCCGTTTCTTTGCTATATATTCAGGACTTTGAAACGTGTTAACTCGTTCTGCCCCATCATTAGATGACCGATTCGTGGTATTTATTCGTGAACGCTTTCCAGTTTTCAACTTGACCACTTTATTGATATCCTCTTCAATTGGTAGTTCTATGGGTGGAGTAATGTCTTGAGGTTGATTAAATATAGGCATAGGAACTGGGGGCATATATTTCCTTTCATTATAGAAAGTTATACGAGCACAAATCGACTCAGATCGTACGCTGGATGATATATTCTTAAATCTCAGCGCTGAGCGTTTCGTGCTCGTATATCAGTGGTTTACTGCCCCTCACCGGGACACGTGGCCAGTCGTATGTTTAAGACGACTGGCTTGTTGAGTAGTGTAGAGTTATGTGCGCTATAGGGCTATGAATAATATTACATAGCATTTGGGTTATTTATTATCTTCATTGGTTCCCTGATCGTCGTCGTCCATAGTATGCTCCTTCCTACGATTAATCATCGTATTGGTATGGTACGTTTAACTCATAGGTAACTACAGTAAGTAATTTTACGTTTATTCTGTAATTTATATTGATGGAGAATCGTTCAACAAATGCACTACATTATTGTGATGATTCTGAACAGTTGCTTTTAGTGTACTTAGAGATTATGATATAAGTGCATATATCAAAAAAAGGACATATCAAAAAATGAAAAAAATACTACTAAGCAGCTGGATTATCGGATTATTTGGATTATTTGTGTTTTTCGCACCCCGTTCGTTGGCTGCATCAAACACTGATTGTTCGCTCTTGGAGAGCCAATTACTCATCACCTTTCAAAATGGAACGGATGTCATCCGCTACAACGCTGATACAGCTTCCACGATAGATTCTTCTTTCTTCTCGATATCACTCGCATCTGGACACCCTCATGAAGCAATTATGGTTGATGAAGACACGCTATGGCTCGCAAGTGGCACCGAAATCGTGCAAGTTGATATTGCGACCGGCGCGACAGGCACTCCTATTAATACTGTTGGAGTGGTACATGGATTGACGCTTGGTCCTGACGGGAACGCTTACGCGTATATAGACGGTCCCTCAGTAGTAAGAATCGACACAAATTCACCTTACACCATTACAACCATTATTAACGCGGGAGATGGAGGGCTGAGCAATGAATATTCAGAGGGATCTCCAGGTATTGAATTCGGTCCAGATGGCAATTTGTATGTTGTGAGCGAAAGAAATACTGGTACTTCGCAAAGTTCAATTAAGCGATATGATGGAAATACGTTTACCTACATTGATGATTTTGTAGCTGAGGATACTGGACTTTGGTACGATTTGGGCTTCCATACAGATGGCTATTTATATGTAACAGATCATGATACGGGGCTAGTAAGGTATAACGCTTCTACTGGAGCACTCGTTGGTCAGTATTCTAATGACCCCGGCGCTTATACCATAGATTTCGCCCCGAACGGAGGAGTATTACTTACAATATTGGCAGGCGATGTGCTGTTATACACCGCACCGCTTACTTCTACCATAGCCTACGACCAGTCTGGCCCTCTACAAACGAAGACCGCAACCTACATCCCCCCAGCCTGTTATGACTGGGGAGATGCTGCCAACACTGGTAGCATTGGAAGCTCGACCTATTCACATCCTGTTGAACTTATTCAGAATGCAGCGCGTCATCTTATTCAGTTCCATACCGTTTCTGGAACTCTTATAGATGACGAAACTGATGGACAGCCCTCGGCTGATGCACTTGGTGATGACGCAACAGATGATGAAGACAGTATTACCTTTAGCGCAACCACAATAGATCCAGGCGATACGGTAAATGCAACGTTCACAGCGGAAGGTAGAGGCGTTGGTACACCTGTAAACTGTATGAAATATGTAAATGTTTGGGTTGATATAAATGGAGATGGCGATTGGGACGATGTGGGCGATCAAGTAGTTGACGGTCAGTTTTTAGGTACTGCATGTGATTATGATTTTTCTTTTACTCCAACGGCAACTGATGGTCCGATCATGATTCGTTCGCGGTATTCAACAGTTCGGGATGTGGCAACAACAGGTGGTGCACCTGATGGAGAGGTTGAAGATTATGCACTCAACATTACGAGTTCAACGCCAACCCCTACTCCTACTCCAACACCTTCCCCTACACCATCGAGTACTGAAGATGATGACGAAGACGAAGATACTTCAAATACAGAAACCGCGGGTGATGATGACGAAGTACCTGCTGCTCCAGATACCGGTAAAGTGCGATTAACGGCACCATTAATTACCATTAGTATGGCCGGGATTAGCTTCGGCACTCTCCTCATCGGTCGTAAATTCGGCTTAAGGCGTTAAGGTGCAATAAGCAAAAATATCAGAAGCATAACCTTACGATGAAAATCTATAAAGCATTATTAAAATGGGTGTCGACACTATTGTTGCACGGAGCACTACTTTTAATAATCGCATCTATATCGATGAGTTTTTTATTTGCCAATCGAAATGCCGCTAAGGAAGTGCTCGAAGAATCAGGCGTTTATACTACATTTGTAGATGCCGTAGTTGACGATAATATCGAGTCGAGCCAAGGTAAGCGTAACGTTTTACCATTTCAAGACTCAGAAGTAAGACGTATTGCGAATCAAGCATTTTCAGCGACTGCCCTTATGCTGAAAAGTGAACATGTCGTTGATGCTTTTTATGACTGGATACTTGGTATATCTGATACGTTGACATTTTCTGTCGATTTTACACCTCAAAGAGAAGTGTTTGTTGAGCAAATAAGTACCTATGCTGCAAAACGCATTGAATCACTTCCCAGTTGCGGGTCGCGAGATATATCAACCATAACGATTTTTGACCTAGACTGTCGTCCGGATGGTGTTCCTCTAGAATTCGTCAAAAGTAGAACGAGAGAAGATTTACTTGCCTCTGATTTTCTCAAGGACGTTACGTTATCAGAACAGGATCTTCCTAAAACAAGTGAAGGAGTACTGCTGCATGAGAGGTTACATTTCGTGCCACAGATTGCTCAAACATTCATCTCGTCAATGTGGATTTTTGTACTATTATTTTTGCTCGCAACTATTCTATTTATTCGCGCGCGAAAACCTTATAGAAAAGGGGTGCGTGCATATGGACGCGATTTGATTTCTAATGGCGGCACCTTAATCATAGCGACGATCGTGTTTGGATTCGTTATACCGAAGCTTACCAGTAGCTATAAAGTTGAAGGTGGCGAGACGATGAATTTGTTCAATAATATAGCTGACGCATACATAAAGCGGTTTGATATATTGTTGATAAATATCGCAATCCAAGTCGTCGCTGTAGGGTTAACGATTGTCGCAATTGAAAAATTGAGTCGTTCAAAAGACCCATATCATAATGTGAAGAAAAAGTCGGGACTTGCTTCGTCTTATGCTCGCCGTAAGATAATACCAGGAGGAAAACGTGTAACCGGTACGGCTCCACCTGTGCAAACAAGTGAAGAGCGAAGTGTTCGCAAAACGACAAGAAACAGTCGCTCCAAACGGTACAAAGATATGGGTCTCTAAATGCTACAAAAATATCTGAATAATCTGTTACACTCATGATATGAATATTGCAGTTATTGGTTCTGGAGACGTAGGGCAAGCGCTCGCAAAAGGTCTAGTTGAAGCTGGCCATGCGGTGATGATTGGCACAAGAGATACGCACAAAAAAGAGCTTGCATGGACTAAAAAGCATCATAAAGAAAAGTTACAAATTGGGTCGTTTGCAGAAGCGGCAGATTTTGGCGAGATGGCATTTCTGGCAGTTGCATGGCATGCAACTGATAATGTGCTTGCGATTGTACGTCCCGAGTTATCTGGAAAAATCGTAGTTGACGTCACTAATCCTTTGCTTTTCACTGAAGATGGACCTCAGTTAGCCGTTGGACACACCATGAGTGCTGGTGAGCTTGTACAGCAGTCACTCACGGATAGTCATGTTGTAAAAACATTAAATACGATTAACTATAGGCACATGATAAAACCTCATTTTAATCAAGGGACGCCTACAATGTTTATGTGCGGAAACAATGCATCAGCTAAAGCTCACGTGAGAGAATTGCTCGTAGAACTTGGATGGGTCGATGTACAAGATTTAGGACCTATTGAGAAAAGTCGCTTACTTGAACCGCTCTGCTTGTTGTGGATTGATTACGGTGCTATCAATGATACATGGGATCACGCAGTAAGTATTATTAGAGCTGATACGTAAGCGCTATACCCTACTCTTAGCTACTAGAGGAGCGACCTTTGCGGTCAGAACGGCAGCAAAGAGTAGCGCGAAACCACACATAACACTTGGTAAGTTGCTGTCAGCACCCCCGTAATTATCGTATTTTGAAAACAGCATGGACGGAATAATAAATGCGAGATACCCAATGGCAAGTGCTTGTAGCGCAACGCGTACTTTAACGATTCTTTGACGACGTGCAAACATGAGTGCAACGATAATTGCAATAAGCATG
>DAOLHH010000052.1:0-6457 GCA_035329185.1 Candidatus Saccharimonadota bacterium
TCTTGACACCGGCTTTTACAATATGCTAATGTCAAATTGTTACTACAAAAACAAAAAAAGGAAAAAATATGACTAGACAGCAATACCAACCAATTTTTGGTGCTTCCGAAAAAAAGCACGCACCAGATCCACCAATACCAAGAACAGAAAAACATTGCCAATCTTCACGCGCACGACCAGCCATGTGTGCACCATTTGATTGATAGTAACAACGTTTCTTTAGAATTAGTTTCTCGCTCAATAGTGTCTTGTTTTTAGTTTCTCGATTTTTTTTGCGGCTCCATTCTTTATTATGGGGTATGTCCGCGCACGCCTCCGAGAGCGGTGTGAGAATTATATCAATGCCGTACTTAAGCGGTAGAAGTCGGTGCATGTCATAAAAAATGCATGCATCTACACTTTAATTTATCAATCTAAAGAAACCAAATTACCGGTTTGATTAGAGTACTCTTTAGGTCGGGGTTAAATAATTTACAATAGTACAAAAATATGATATAATGTATTATTATGCAAAATCCACAAGATGAAACAACTCCAGAAGTGCTGACACCGCAAGAACTGCTTGGCGTAATCCCTGAAGGTGACGCTTCAAGTATTGTCAATCGGTATACCCAGCTTCGAAAACACTCAGGCAATGCGCTGGGAGTCTTGGCTGCGCAAAGCAGTGAGTATAACCGCATACAGGGCACTCATAATTTTGAATTCATACAAAATATTGTAGGCTCTTTTCCTGCTTCACATATTGATCTGAGCTATGACGATCGGCAAACGAGGGCGCATCCGGCAAAGTATCATCATGCAACTATTCAGAGTCTTGAGTCGAGATTTCATGTACCAGCGCAAGAAGAGGCTCCAGACCAGGCAATTGCGGAACTAGCCGGTATCCGTTCTGCTACCATTTGGCTTCGACAAAAGGCTGCTGATAGCCATGATTTAGAAGTGAATAACGACTACGGAAGTGCATCGTTTGTATCTTCACTAGAGTTGTGGCGACCGCATGTCATTATCGGCCATCAAATAGATGAAAAAGAGTCAAAGACACGGTTACTCCTTGTCCCAACAATAAGTAATCAAAGCGCCTTTAAGTTTAGTGGACAGAAACGGGATACTCTACTTTCGACGAGAGCGACTATAACTCCGAAGCGAGGCATTGTCACAGCCACAATGAAAACGGCACAGTACATGCAACTTCGCGCCATGCAGGATGCCCTGTTTTCTACCCCGTTTACCCCCCACGAAATAGAACACATGCATGACGGTCATACAGGAAGGTTGATACTCGATGGAGATAATCAGCGGATTATTCGTGCTGAACATTGCGCGGAAAAACTCTTAAAATTCAAAAAAGGTCCCGCCGATATTGACGAGTTGTCAATCAACGCTTTTGATATGCACATTGGCGGTATGCTTGATAGGACGATAAGTCCCATGGATTTCTTACAGTTCAATGTAATGGAAGATGCGCTCCGCACCTCAGCGATGCTTGGTCGTGCTGGTGCGTTTGAAGTGGCAAAGACTCACTTGATTCGTGTTACTGAACAGGACCCTCAGACAAAACTCGTCAACGGCAAATGAGTAATTCTCGTGATGGCGATTAGCGAGGTAAGCCAGTCTTATTTCGAATGGTACCAACCCTATTTCCGCTCATGGTTTATCCGTTAAAAAATGGTAGAATCATCCTCAAGTAAGTGCCAATATACATTTTTGAGTTCACATACAAATGATACAAACACCAGAGCAGCCTGAGCATTACAGGGCTTCGGCGCCCGTCTTGGTTTCAGAACACGCGAAACCTTTGCGAATGATGCAGTCCGAGGTATCTGACGGAGTCAGGGAGCTTCTGAATGGGCGTGCCAAAAGGCATGAAAAAGAACGACTTATTGCGCTTCGCCCGCAATTGGAGAGTTCGATGTTTGATTATCTCTACGATCGTGCATGTGATATTTCTTATCCGGCAGATGAGACAGATGGCAGGGTGCGTCTCGTTGACGCTGCACATAGCACGATAGCTGGCATATATGCGCGTGGTGCGCTCTATCATTCGAACGATTCGCCGGTCGAAGGCATTATCAACGCAATAGAGTTTCATCCTCGTATTCACCGCATCGCAAGAATTGGAGGAATCGCAACGATTGGTCTTGGTGCGTGGGGTGCTGTCCATGCGATTGACTCACTTCCTGTTGTCAAAGATATTGCCGCCTGGGGAGGTATCTTCACGTGGTCTCAACAGTTTGCACCACATGATATGTTGAGTTCGATGCGATACCGTTCACAGTATTCATTGCGGAAAAAATTAGAAGACCATGGTCCCCAGCGCTATCACCCCGAAGAAATTGCACCCATTCTACGGTCAATCGACGAACAGGCATTAGAGCAAACGACCTTTCTGTTTGAGGCAGTGAATGCGAATAATATACGTGATTCAAAACGATGGGTGAAATATCATAAGGTTGCCCACAAGCTTATATTTGAAAAACTGCGTCTGTCATTACTAGAAATAACAAGCCCACTCCATCTTTCGAATCACGAGGAACAATTACAAGCAGCGCTTGTGCTCACCGCTGTATCAGTAGATGCGCTATACGCACAGCTTGGCCTCAACCCAAAACCACCAAGTATCGCCAAGCTCGTCCTGAGGAAAGTGCTCAGCGAGCGTTCCGAATAGTATCAAGTTCTGGATGATTGAGTTTTCATTCAAAAATTGACAAAATATATAAAAATATGTTAATATGTGTAAGTTAATTTAAAAATAAAAAAATCCTATGATTCAAGAAACTCATTACGGAGCAAGCTCCGACGTCATCCGAATTCACCAAATGCTTGACGCGGTGCGTCCAGTTAATGCTTCAGAAAATGCCCACACGAGCAGCGGTCTATTGCACATGAACAGTGAAGTAAAGCCGGAAGAATATTATGATATGAGCCTATTCACCGCCGATCCTCAAAAACGTGAGATAGGGCGTAAACTAGGGCTACTTACAAATAGCGCAACAATTGAGACGACATTAAATACGACGCTGATGGGCGCACATGAATCAATAAACCCATTCAGTAATCCTCCTGGCGTCCAAGAGATCAAACAGTATCAAAGAGCATTCAGTACAGAAACGACAAATATCCGTGCAAAAAAAATGCCTAATGATGTGTCTGTTAAATCAAGAGTTGATGTCACAGCTCAGCATTCAAGAATTCACAAGCAGGGTAGAGATCGAATTACGGAAGGAAGTGCATCAATCACCGAATCAAATGCGGTTAATGTACCCGATTTTGACCGACGTGCAATGCGGCATCCAAAAGTAACCCGCGAAGTATCATATGGTTCAGACGGTCATATTACGGTTACGCAAAAAAGAGGAAATGGAGATCGTAAACGCGTTTGGACAACCCGAAGTGATGACAGTAAGCAGAGACAAATAGCGCGGTCTGTTGCTGATGCTGTTGAGCTTCGCGCCGCTACTGATTTACGAACGAGGCGGAATAAAGCAGTATCTGATATATCCCCGCGCGAACTAGGTATCGCTCTCGCAAAAGCCAAACGCAAATAGTTATTGTTGCGGGGATATAATTTCTAAAGAATAACCAGCGAGCAGTTTTCCGCATTTTCGAGCGGGTGTATGATCTTTTTTAAGCGCTTCAGAAACGGCACTCTGACAAATAGATACAAAGCTATCATATTCTTGAAACGCTTGAGCTTCAGACAGCTCATGATGGATAATGCGTTTGCTTAATGCTTTGCGTTGTAACATTGCATTCATACAGAAATGACAAGAATCATACTCGTCACGAAGTCTGGCAGGAAGTGCTCGTAAATCAGGCTGAAGTTCTTGTTCGGGCATGTAGTAAGTATGGCGCTCGCCAGCATGTCAATGCAAGCATGAGCATTGTATCTATTGAAAAAAAATTAATAAAATATTATAATATGTATCTTATGATTTTAGGACCAACTGGTGCATGGATATCAGAAGGGGAGTATCGTCAAAACTTCCCTGATAGGGCAATGATGGGCGAGCTTGCGCCTGGATACTCTTATGAAATTAGCTCTTTGTTACATAGAAATATACACGGACTCGAAGCGCACAGACGCCCTATTAGGATGCAAAACGTTCAACAGATGGGTGGATTCGCTCTTATTTCATTCATCGTTGAAACACCTAAAATCTCCACGCCAGATGGCACACCTCCTCCTGAAGATTTTATTTGTAAGGGTACTGTAAACGAAAATGGTCTGTTGTATTCAGAGCAATACAATATTCGATCAGTACGCATCAAACAAATGTACCTCTCATTTGACCTAAGTATCTCCGATGACGACCTCTCTCAGCTCAGCACATCACTGTATGTCCCCGCATAATAGCTTCGACTTCAATTGCTGATATACTGAAATTCGTGAGACAGAAATTAATTTTGAGAAAATTTGCGTCATAAGAAATAAAGAGCTAAATGCGAACAAAAAAAGAACTAAAACAGGGAAGTGAGTCAATCTTCTATGTCAGAAAAAGCTGAAGAATCAAAATATTCCCAGAATACCGCACATAAAACCGAACCAGCAGCACGCTCAATTGTGTTTTTGGGTGGCATGAATTATGACGAAGCGAGAAATATCGAGTCAGGCAAGATGCTCATGGAGCTACTTGGCTACAATTTGGTTATTACGCTCGGTGAAGAGTCTAGTAATCCAAAAAACGACGACACGGTTATTTTTGAATACGCTGATGGTATACAGCAAGAATTACCAACAAAACTTGCTATGAAGCAGCTCGATGATGACGCCGTGCAGCGGTACACAAAACTACACGAGCGACGCGCTCGCGAACTCATTGCACGTATTGAGTCATCAAGTGCGGGCCCCGTCGATGCGGTTTTTCAGTCAGTCGATACCTCAACAGGTATTCTTGCAATGCATGAACGTCCGGATTTATTCCGCCGTGTCGTGCTGCTCGATCCTTCAAGTATCGTTAAACACCCCACACCGAAAAAATTTTTTAGAGATCTGGTATCAACAGGAAGAATACGGACACTTTTTAGCCGAAAAGATTTGCCGACCAGCTCTCGGTATGAGACTCCATTAAATCGATATCAACATCTACAACGCATGAAAAAAACTGCCCGTTTTGGCAATATGCGCGCCACGTATTTAAGTTATCAGGCAAAGATGCTCCATGAAATTGCCTCAGCAAAAAATGCACCGATGATTTCTGTTATTGCGAGTGAATTTGATCACGCCTATAGCCCTGAGCACATACTCGAATCACTACAAGATGTTACGGACATTGCGACACTCTTTGTCTCGCATGCACGTCATGGTATCGGCGGTAAATTATCAAAATTACAAGATGTCGCAGCTATTTTGCAAGAACCGATTGATTTTAATCTACCACTCGAGAAACGGTTCAAATTCGCAGCTGGCGTTACTGAGGCGTATCGAGACCGGATTATTAAAACGCTCAGGAATCGGCTGTAGTAGCCAGAATTGACTTTTATTAACATAAGTGCTATAATTAAATTACAATACTCTAAAACAAAAACTTTAAAAATGAACACGCTCACCAGACCAGCATTTCACAGCGCTTCACCAGAACAAGCTAACGACCAGCCCTTTGATATAGTGAATACTTTTGAATCAATTGGTGCGGGTATTATCCATACTTTAGAGTCGAGTGGAGCAGACGGCGAGCAGTTATTACCATTCGCTCCAATCATTGAGCACCCCTTTGCCGCGACTATCGAAGGTATTTCATTTGATGCGAACGGGCAACTAGATACCTTTAGCCAGCAGCGTGTAGCTGATATTCATGACGCAGTACATCTCAAGGACGGAGAGTCTGTAGCAGATGCTTATAACCGAGTTTTCTGGTTTGGAGTAAAGAACCATTTTCGCAACCGAGGTAGTCAGGATGACAACTGGCTTCTTGCCGGTGGCCCATACAGCGCCCCTGAAGGTGACGGTATGAAAGACGAGTTAAAAGCCATTTTAAACAATAGCGCTATCCTCACGCCACGAATCGGGGTCGCTGATTTTAACGAAGTAGCTCATGACCATGTTGAGTATCTTGTGTCTGTAGCACGCGTAAATAAATTTGCTGGTACTCAAGCGGTACAGCAGGCACAACAAGCGGCGTAAATGAACGACTTCCAGAGCAATGAATTCGAGCCAATCCGCTATGCTGACGGTGGAGGTCTTCCAGTTCACTATGAAGCAATCCATCAGACAGTCGAGCACATGAAAAGGGCTATCGACCAAGGTGATTCCGAAGAAGTGACTCGGTTGATTAATCAGATTCCTGTTGCAGGTGAACAAACAGAGATTCAAATGCCAGAATTACCAACGACCATACAAGCACGCGAAATAGATCTCATTTTTGATAGTGCAATCTCCCGCAGCGTATTACCGGGACTGCTTGATCGAGAAGACGCAGCGCTCGAGCGTGCTGCTCATAAGAGATAAACACAAAGATTA
>DAOLHH010000053.1:0-6420 GCA_035329185.1 Candidatus Saccharimonadota bacterium
GTTAATGATATATACCATGCCGCCGTACCGGTGCTAAACATATGCCCTACAATTAATACCGCCGAAGCGAGCATGAACGTACCGATTAACTCTGCAAGCAGCACATTTAATTTTTTACCTTGAAACATATACTATCCTCCTAATGATATCTAGTATACGCTTGTATAATCAAACGCGTGAGAAAGTGATATTTATCACATTATTATAAATAAATCAACTCATTCACCCCTGTAAATAACATTGACAATATAGTTCAGCTAGTGTATTATAAGCGAATAGGATTTTTGTTTATTAATATTATTATTTTCTCACGTTGAACAAATAAACCAGAAGCCATGCAGAAAATCTGCGTAATTGCCATCGATCGTGCAAAGAAGGATCTCTCACAAGCATTAGAGATGCTTAGTTCAGAATATAATATCGCAATTGACAGCTACCTGTTGGTGAGTACGAGTTTCAAGGCAAGTAATGCTTACAAAGGCGATGAAGCGAATGGTTTTTTCAGAGAAATTGTCGTTGACTTCAACGACTCCTCCTTGCTAAAACAAACTATACAAAACATCACATCATCTTATGAAACAGTAGTGCCTCATTGCATCGTCGAAGCTGCAATGTCAGATTATATAAAAGCTATCCCTTATTTCAAGAATTCATACGTTCAGAATCCAGTTTCTCTCGAAATAGCTTCTGAAAAAACAAAAATGAGAAAAGCATTTGCATCATATGCGCCCGAAATTACTCCGAAATTCGCTGTGATTGAGTCTCTTGAAGATTTCGACAATTATGATTTTTCTCAGTTTAATTATCCACTCATTATCAAACCAAATGGCTTAACGGCATCATATTTGGTTTCAAAATGTAATACCTATGAACAATTAGTTGAGAAGGTTAAGATCGCTTTTAGTCAAGTTGAAGAATTATATAAGCGAGAGCACGGCGTAGGTAAGAAAAGCTTCGTTATAGAAGAATTTATAGAAGGCGAACTTTATTCGATTGATGCTTATGTCCTAAATGATGGCCAGATAGAATACCTTCCACCAGTGCGAGTGGTGACATCGCACGATGTCGGCTTACCTGGCTTCTATGGTCACGAAAGATTCTTGCCAACAGACCTGACAGAACAAGAAATTCAAGAAGCAAATCTATGTGTTAAAAAAACTATCGACGCGATTGGACTGCGCAATTCGACTGCCCACATAGAGCTTTACAACACTGTAAATGGCTGGAAGACTGTAGAAATCGGCCCTCGAATTGGTGGGTATCGTCAGGAGTTGTATGAAAAAGTATACGGTATACAACATTTTTATAATGATTTGCTTATTCACTTCGGAAAATCGCCCCGGATCACTTTAAAAAAGTACTGCTATGCTGCAGCTATAAATATATATCCGACAAATGAAGGAAAAATTACTGCAATCAAGGGTATTGACGATGCACAAAGCGTTAAGGGAGTGTTCAAACTTACTGTACACGCAACTGTAGGAAGCTTAGCGAAATTTGCCATCAATGGGGGAAAATACACTGTAGATGCACTGATAGAGGGTGTTAACTTCAACGAACTAATGAAAAGTATTCAAGAAGTCCGTTCCTTAATTAACATAGAGGTTTCCAATGAATAGTGTAACAATAATTTCAATTGATCGTGCTGAAAAACAACTGGGATTTGCATGTAAAAAGTTTGCAGAGATACATAATTTGCAAATTGAAACGATTCTAATTGTGAATGATTCGTTTGCCAAAACGCCTGCATATAAGGGCGACGAAACAAATGGACTATTCAAGGAAATTAGATGTGACTTTTCAGACACAATTGCCTTATTAGAAATTCTAAATAAGTACATTAATAAAAAAGTAATACTACATTGTCGGATGGAAGAGGCAATAAAAGATTATCAAAAAGTAATTAGCCTAATGCCAAATGCTGTGGTCCAATCTGTTGAATCACTAGAACTATCTACTCAAAAATTTAATATGCGAAAAGCTATAGCATCCAAATATCCAAATATATGCCCAAAATTCATACAAATATCAAGAATTGATGAACTTAATGAGACTATTCTGCAACAGTTCAATTATCCTGTTATCATCAAGCCTAACGGATTACACTCCTCATTCTTTGTCACAAAATGCAGTTCTTATGATGAAGTCTACACTAACGCCGTTGAAATATTTTCAGAAATTGAAAAAGTATATGCTAGAGAATACGGAACCGGCGACCCCAGCTTGGTAATCGAAGAGTTCATGCAAGGTGAAATGTATTCGATAGATGCATACATTACTAAAGACAAAGAATATTTTTTCCTGCCAATAATTCGAGTAGTGACGGCTGCAGAACTCGGCCTTGATGGATATTATAGCTACCGACATATTCTACCTACTAGCATCTCTCCTCAAGAAATTATCGATGCAAATGAATGTGCACGTCAAGGTATTGAAGCACTAGGTCTTTTCAACTCAACTGCGCATATTGAGCTATATAAAACAAATTCTGGCTGGAAAATAATAGAGATTGGACCTAGAATTGGCGGTTACCGTCAAGAGCTCTACATGGAAGCATTTGGCATTGATCATTATTATAATGACCTGCTGGTTCATTATGGTGAAAAGCCAGATTTAACTCGCAGATGGGAAAAGCACGCAGCAGGCTTAAACATTTATGCCAAAAGAGAGGGTGTTATAACAAATATCCAAGGCATAGAAGAAGCATGCAAACTTGAAAGCATCGTTTCCTTGAAATGCTATGTTAAAGAAGGCGATAAAGCTGTTTTCGCAAGTAAAGGCGGGCAATTCTTAGTAGACGGCATTCTCAGTAACGAAAGTAAGGATGCGCTAGAAAAGGATGTAGCAACGGTTAGATCACTAATTAATTTCACTGTAGAGTAGAAGATTCTATCTTCGTGAGCGGCGGCGGAGTTCGGCTATCTTCAAGCGAGATGCTTGGCGGTCTACGAGTGACTGAGCTTTATCAAGCGACACCTGATCACGCGCTTCAGCACGCAAGTGCTTCGCACGCTCCAATGCTTCCTCTGCTTCTTTTGCGCTCACTTCTGAATCTTTATCGGCTTCGTCAACAAGCACACGAACGGTATTATCGGTTATCTCAATAACCCCGGTATCGATCGCGTAGTGCTCCATCATGTCGTCAGGGTGGTCACTTTTGCGACGAACGCTAATAATGCCTGTCGAGGCAGTGCTCACGAGTGGTGCATGGTTTTCAAAGACTGCTATCTGTCCTTGTGGGGTGGGAAGCAATACTTCATAGACTGATTCACGTAACTTTACACCAGATAATGTTACTAATTCGAGTTGAATCATAATACATACTCCTCTGTTGGTTGATGTCTTCGAGGTCCTATTGGCTTGTCAGTCACATGAATCTCACCACCAACCGCGCTACACACTTCCGCACCTAGTTTTCCGATGAGCGCCAAGCCACGAAAACTTGTTCGTTCAGCTACAGGTTCTTCTGAAATTGATTCTACATTTGTCATCGATGATTGTCGCGATACACCGATATAGCTTCGAGTCTTTTCAGACAATTGAGCAGCACGCTCTGCAACGATCGCCGCGCCAGTAGAAATTAGAAAAAGACTTGCACGCATCGCTGAATGAGCGATGATGCCCGCAGTTGTTTCTGCAAAAAATGGCCTTGATTCTCCTTCATAGCATGTTTGTACCGCTCCGACAAAACGCTCACCAGGAACTGGTGGTAAGAATTCTTCTGGTATACGGCCGTCTTCGAAAGTTGACACTATTTCGCTCCCTTGATGGTGCCGCCCTTCATATAGAAATCACTTTCAGGCAAGTCATCGTGCTTACCATCGAGGATTTCACGGCAGGTTTTGATTGTATCTTCAAGCTTCACATATTCACCAGGGATGTTACTGAACACTTCAGCAACGAAGAATGGTTGCGTCAAGAATCTTTGCAAGCGACGTGCACGAGCAACAGTCTTCTTGTCTTCATCTGAGAGTTCTTCCATGCCTAAGATGGCAATAATATCTTGCAAATCTTTATAACGCTGCAAGATTCTTTGCACATCCCGAGCCACAGCATAGTGCTCTTCGCCAACGATTTCTGGGTCGAGGATAGTTGAGGTTGAGTCAAGTGGGTCAACCGCAGGGTAGAGGCCCAACTCAGTCAGTGCACGGTTCAACACGATAGTCGAATCAAGGTGAGCGAATGTCGTTGCTGGCGCTGGGTCAGTCAAGTCATCTGCTGGCACGTATACAGCCTGTACTGAGGTGATTGAGCCTTTTTTCGTACTGGTAATACGCTCTTGTAAGCCACCCATTTCGGTTGCGAGGTTCGGCTGATAACCCACTGCTGAAGGCAGGCGACCAAGAAGTGCAGATACTTCAGAGCCCGCTTGTGTAAATCGAAAGATGTTATCGACGAACAACAAGACATCTTTACCTTCATCACGGAAGCCTTCTGCAATCGTAAGTCCTGAAAGACCAACACGCAAACGTGCTCCCGGTGGTTCGTTCATCTGACCAAAGACAAGGCTGGTCTTATCAAGCACGCCTGAGTCCGCCATTTCATGATATAGGTCGTTTCCTTCTCGAGTTCGCTCACCAACACCAGCAAAGACCGAGTTGCCACTGTGGAATTTTGCAATGTTGTTGATAAGTTCAGTGATAAGCACGGTCTTACCGACACCAGCACCACCGAACAAACCAACCTTACCACCCTTGGTGATTGGACAGATAAGGTCGATAACCTTAATACCTGTTTCAAGCACTTCAGTCTTACCAGAAAGCTCAGAAAGAGCAGGGGGAGCACGGTGAATCGACGCTCGTTTGCCTTTTGGTGCTGGCTTGCCATCAATCGGGTCGCCAACCACGTTGAACATACGTCCCTGGGTTTCCGCACCAATTGGTACTTGCACTGGAGCACCTGTTGCCGTTACTTCTGTGCCGCGCTTTAGACCATCAGTTCCACCGAGAGCGACCGTACGCACGCTATTTTCGCTCAAATGCTGTGCGACTTCGAGGTACACTGTCTTGCCGTCAAGCTCAAATGTCAGTGCGTCGTAAATAGCTGGAAGCTCGCCGTCAAATTCGACGTCGACGACCACACCCACCACTTGAGTGACGCGTCCTGTTGTTTTATTCATTGTTGCTGTTGCCATTTAATTCTTTCTCCTTTGCTGTATTGCTTGTCTTAGTCCTTCTAGATGTATGAGTGATTTCCTGAATTGTTGTCGATGGTAATATACATTACTCTCGACATCGAACGGTCCATCGCAACCGGACGAAACTTCGTGACGTATCCTTTCCGCATCCGGAAACTTTCTGCCGGCAAGTACTTCCAATGGCTTCATAATGACGCCTACTATCCCCACGTTTCGCCTTAGTGCTTGCATCATTGTCGTCGATGAGCTCATAATTCCTGCACGTTGTTCAAGTCTCTCTCTGTTATACACAGCAGCAATTAACCCGGTTACTCTCTCTCCGGTAAATGTCCATGTTGTATGTGGTGTTGATGAAAGAACTTGCGAATGTATTACGGCGTACACGCCATTATTTTGTATGTCCAAAGTATCTTCTATAAAGAGGTGGTCTGCATTGAATCCAATATGACTGAGCCGATCTTTATTTGCCTCGCTCTGATTGCCGAGATATGTATCCGTCATACTGCGTATAGAATAGGGGGCGTTGATAATACCACTTGAATGTATAGCCTGTTGCCACCGAGCCCATGGGGTATCAGCGTGGTGCAATACGAGCACTTCAGGCATTTCAAGAGGTTTATATGTCATTATTTAATTGCCTCCGCGCCACCGACGATTTCCGCAAGTTCTTGCGTAATGGCTGCCTGTCGCGCCGTGTTCATCGCAAGCGTCAGATCATCAATCAAATCACCAGCGTTGTCACTAGCGGTTTTCATCGCCATCATACGAGCACTTTGTTCACTCGCTTGGCTTTCAAGATACGCCTGCCAGAGTTGCACATCTACCAATCGATCTGCTACCGCGTTTAGCACTACTTTCGGGCTCGGTTCAAAAATAGCTAATTCTTGGTCAGCCGAGATGGGTACTTCGACAAATGCAGCAGGCAATAGGCGCGTTTGAGCGACCTCTTGAACGACACTCGATTTATAGTCGGTATAGAGAATATCGACCGCATCGGTCGTTGGCTCAATCAACATGCGCACATTCTTATCTTCTTCGTCGACAATTTCTTCGCTTTTACCTGCGTAAGCGAGTTTGACCGTTTCTAAAATAGGCATTAAGTCATTAATAGTAGGCTTTTCTGGCATGTGGTCGTAACTACCAATGATATTCACGCCTTCTATCTTTGAAGCGAACTTCGCCGCTTGTTTACCAATGAGAATGAGTTTTGTTTCAATAGTGTTGTCGCGGTCGTGCTTTAGTTCCTTTGCGAGTGTTCGCAAGACATTGCTGTTATATGCACC
>DAOLHH010000054.1:0-6400 GCA_035329185.1 Candidatus Saccharimonadota bacterium
CCAACCGCCTCCGCCGCCACCTCCGCCACCGCCACCGGAGAAACCTCCACCACCAGAGAATCCCGAACTTCCAGAGCTGGATGGAGCTGAAAACGAACTCATTGCTGCTCGTTGCGTACCACTAAGGCTATCTGCTAGTGCTACCGCACTGAATGTCTTCCAGTTGCCCCCATACCAGTCAGGTGGTTGTGTATATATATCTTGAAATGCGTTCGCCCATGTTTTTTCTATACCCAACGCAACCGCGTAAGGGAGTAATTTTTCAAAAAAATGCACGTCTCGTACAGGCTCTGCTCCCTGCGTTGCTAGGGGTGCAGCAACCGCATCTTGAGCGGCTATACGGTCTTTTTCAGCAGTGTTTATGTATAATTTTAGCCCCTTAACATGCTCAACGAGCATTATTCCCTGCTGGCTACGTTTCGTCATGAGACCAGCAAATATTAAGACAGCAATAAATGATACCACCCCCGTTATCGCACTTAGTCCAAAAGAAATTGAAGCCATGAAAAAGCCCGCGATTAAAGTGATGATTGCAAAAATGATATTTTTAGCTTGTGTTTTCATTGCTTTCTGTGGCGATAGCTCATAGTAGCCCGTCTTCAATGATGATTCATCAATCTTTTTAGTGAGCTCTTGAAGGACATTGAAGAGTTTATTTTTTTTATCTTCAAGTTTGAACCCCTCACCCACTGCCACATCTTTGAAAAGTTCGTTCATTAATAGCGTTTCATCGACAGTGAGCTGAGCGTCGGGGTTTTTTAGTAGAAGTAATTCATGTTTCGTGCTGAATCGTTTTTTTTCTTCACGAATCTTAATATACCCTCGAATGGCTAAATCTATGATGGACGCGCTTACATGTCGCGATGTTAAGGAATTAAATTCTACGTATGCTGCCTGCATAACGCTCACCTTTTTCGGTCGATCATAATAAGGTACCGTAACCCCACGTGACGTGTAATCTTTCCCTAATAGTTTCCATTTGCGTTGTGCGGTCACAACAATTATGCCTTGTACTGCGATAAGAGGTAGGGTAATGAGTATGCCTCGATAGCGCTCCCACCACGGCATGGGCTCAAAATACCCTTTTTGAAAAGCGACGACAAAAGTAAGATTTTCATAGGGTCGTAGCGCACGCAAGGCTGACAGCTGAAGGCTCGAAGCATCAGTTGAAATACGACAATCTGACTCTGTGCTTCCAGTGCCCCCCGTAAAACACTTAGGCTCAGGTCTCGTAAGGGGCACACCCGAATCAACTGAGGCGCTAACCGTAGTAAAACTCTGCATCCAATCGTCACCGTTTACGTCCCAATATAGTTCGTCATGATCGTCGTAAAATTTAATGACATTAACAACTGAATAAGTAATTTCATATGTATGTTCACCAGTAATTGTTTGTTCGCTCCGGCCTATTCGAACTACCAGGTTACCATTACTTTCATAAGTAGTATATGGCTCCACAGTACCGTCCCGCCTAATTTCCTTCACGTCTGGTTCGGTTTCTTGTCCGTCATATGTCATCGGAATTGATCGTTCAATACCATGGTTTTGACTACTGAAGTTTACTGAGATAATTTCTTTTGTGGTCAGCTGACCTTGCTTATCGGTGTTATCTAAGGCGTAGTCTGCAGTAAACTCATCAACAACAAAGTCATTTACCCCTTGTGCTGAGGCGCTAACCCCAGCAGTGAGGAATACAAGTGCACACGCACTGATAAAAATTTTAAATACGCGTTGCACCAAGCGACTCTTCTGCACTTTTCGTTAATATTGCCATCAACTCATTTACTTCATCAGTTCTAAGTGTTTTCAAAGGATGCGTAATTGTAATCCTAAAACTATGTCTTTTTTTATCAGACGAGTCAGCTTGGAATATCTGTAGCGGTTCAATCTCGCCATAATACTGCTGTTCTGCTTCGAGTACCTTTAACTCGTTTGAAAGTAAGGTATGTATTGTTTGCCAGTTACACGTATTTGGTAATTCGAGTGTTATATCTTGCACGGAATGCGGGTATTCGCTGAGCATACGATATGTGTGAGAGTGTTCATGAAGTCTCAGTATGTCCATATCAATTTCAAATCCTGCACAGTAATCAGGAAGCTTCAATGCTTTTCGTACCGATGCCCTAAATTCTCCAACAACACCTAGCATTTGCTCGTCTAGCATCACGATTGCTGAACGTCCTTTTTGATAAGGAGCTGTGATTGGATACTCATTTGTTTCAAGTGGTACAAATGTGAGAGCATCGGCACAGCAGTACTCAAGTATCTTTTTTGCACGATAGTAAGGTGCTCCTTTGCGACTACGAGCAACTTTGGCATCAGCCGCATAAACTAGTGCGAGTCTCTTCATTTCTTTAGGCAAATTTGATTCCTCTTGTTCGTACTCACCTTTTAAGTGCACCTTTCCGATTTCATAAAGCGCAAATTCATTATCATCACTTCCAGCCTGTGCTTTTATGTTGGCGTACACCTTTGCAAGCATACTCGGCATTATACTTGGACGGTAATATTGCAGATCGGGACTTAGTGCATTTCTAATATGGTACGACCAACCACTTGCCTCAATTCCAACTGATTTAAGTAATGAATCATTTACGAACGAATAGGTAAGAAGTTCATTTGCACCAGCTTCCTTTAGTCGAGTCCTTATTTTGCGAGCAAGTTCTACATGTTCATTTAATAAGCTTGGCTTACTGCTTCGAGTCGGAAGCTCGACGGGAAGTTTCTCGTATCCGTACAAACGCCCTATTTCTTCGACTATGTCCTCTTCTATCTCAATATCAGTTCTCCAAAAAGGAGCCTGTATATGTATGAGTCCATCATCTTCGCCAACGGTAACCATAAACTCAGTCCGCTGAAGTAGTTCTGTAATTAATTCACTAGTTAAATTGCTTCCGAGACGTTCGTTAATGAATTGCGCGGAAGTAATAATTTCACCACTGAGCGACTGCGCATCGTACAAAGATGCATCAAAAGAGCGTATATCATACACCTCACTTGCTTGGACCGCATGAGCATAACGATTAAGCTCAGACATTAAAAATGCTAATACTCGATCGTTCTGTAGTGGACTCTGTCCTTTACTGAATCGAGTGACGGCATCAGTAAACAACCCATACCGCATGCTCGTCTTTCGAACATGGTACATATCAAACGTGGCACATTCTATCAAAATACTTTTAGTATGCTCGTCTACCTCAGTCTCAGCACCGCCCATAATTCCAGCAAGCGCAACCGGTCTCGTATCTGTCGCGATTACAACTTCTTGACCAGTTAATTCAATTTCTTTATTACCGAGCAGCACTAGTTTTTCACCTGCTTTACTGTGACGCGGAAATAGAGATGGCTTATTCGAAAACTTCTGAAGTTTATCAAAATCGAAAGCATGCGTTGGCTGACCAGTTAAATGCATGACAAAATTACTCACATCTACCACATTATTTATCGGTTTTATGTCTACACGTTTCAATGCAGCTTGCAACCAAGTAGGACTAGGTCGAACTTCAATATCTTTCATGACAACTGCCATGAATCGAGACACCACCTCGGGAGCATCGTTCCGAATCTCAACGTCATAATCAGTTGCTGATTCGAACGAAGGAACGCTTCGATACCAATCTGGACTCACAAAAGAAAGCTCATTTATTGCTGCAAGCTCCCGCGCTACTCCAAGATTGCCAAAACAGTCCGGTCTGTGTGTGAACATTTTGTTTTCGCAATCTATTATAAAATCGTCTAATCCAAACAAATCCGACAAAGGTTCTCCTGCAATTGGTTCACGACCAACATCATCAAGCGTAATTTCTAAAATGCCGTCGTGTGCATCACTGATACCCAGTTCCTTGGGACTTGCAAGCATCCCATTACTCGTGAGTCCCCTTAGATCGCGAGCTTCAAGCACAAACGGTTCTTCATCTTCCCACGTAGACGGAACGATTGAACGAGGCGGTATCCATACTGCGAACATCCCTTCTTGAACATTCGGCGCACCACACACTACCTGAACTAAACCATCGTCTCCACGCTCTACATTCTCAACAACACCTCCATCATCAACACGACAAACGTGCAATGAATCTGCATTCGGATGTTTTTCACAAGACATGACCTTCACGATAAACACTTGTTGGTATTGCGGTGCATAGTCTGCAGTTGCTTCTACTGCCCCAAGTTGCATTCCAACTTTCTGTGTTAGTGTTGTTTTATCGATAGATTTTAAATCAACCGTACTATAATATTGCGCCAAATTTATACTTACTTTCATCCCTGAGCCTCTGCTATTTTTGTTCGTATACTTTCAAGCTCTTCATCCGACATTTTTGGACCTTCAACCGTAGTAAGGTAACCAATGTAGTTGGGATGAAATTCTACATGCTTACTCCATACATTCGTTTTGCCTGCAAGTTCCCCATGTAACGGGTATAGCTTAACGTGTACATGTGCAACGCCGGTACCTTCAACGACTAATGCTACGCGACTTACGCCTAGTCCATTTTCAATTTTTTTTGCAATTTTTTTCGAAATATCAAGGAGCCCGTGATAAACGCTATCTTCAACGTCAAAGATATAATCACCTGAATTAATTTTTGGTATCACTACCGTCAGTCCAGGCGTACTTGGGTAAGGGGTGAGGAACGCCAAATACGTCTCGTCTTCATACACTTTAAATGAAGACCATTCACCACTGATTATTTTGTCAAATATGGTACCCATATATCTAAAATTGCCTTAAAAATGTTAATTTTCCTGACTCGAAATGTCTAATATCCTCAATCTGATTTCGGAGCATTACCATACGCTCGATTCCATTCCCCCACGCAAAGCCCGAATAGGTTTTTGAATCAATGCCGGCTGCCTCTAGGACGTTAGGATGAATCATACCGCAGCCCAATAATTCGAGCCACTTTTGTTCCTCTGAATCATTTTTCTTAAGTACCTCAGGACGTTCTATTGCGAACTCAAAACTCGGTTCTGTAAATGGAAAATAAAATGGTTGCAACTTTGTCTTTAATTCTTGACCAAAATATTCATTCATGAAAGCTGAAAGTGTTGCAATAAGGTTGCCCACTGTAATCTGTCGCCCAACATACACTCCTTCAATCTGATAAAACGTATGTTCGTGCGTTGCGTCAATATCTTCGTTCCTAAAAACGCGGTCAGGAACTACTACGGCAATTGGTTCACCCCGGTTCAATAGGTGAGCGTATTTCTTAAGCACTCTGTTTTGCATAGTACTCGTGTGGGCCGGCGCTACAAATCCTTCATCGGTCATAAACGTATCATAGTCATCCCGAGCAGGATGACCTTCAGGGAAATTCAAACTTCCAAACATATGATAATCATCATCGAGCTCACGAGATTCTTCTACAGCGAAGCCCATGCGCTGATAAATAGAGCAAATACGATCTATTTCTTGACGCAATGGGTGAATTGAACCTTTTTCAACGGATAGCAGTTGCGGTCTTTTGTGCATCTCGACATTAACATCCCACGGCGCAGTGACATCAACTGACTCTTCGACGGCTGAGTCTTGACCTAAATCGTCTAGCCATGCCTGAACTTCCTGTTTTAATTCGTTCACTGCTTTACCATATGAAGCACGCTGATCAGGAGAAATTTCTGTTATCCCATCAAAAAGTGCACGTAAATGTACGCTTTTTAAGATTAGCTTTTTATCGCTCAGCGTTTCGAATTCTTTTTTAAGCGCTTCACGCGCATGAGTTATTTGCTTCATCTACAATATATTGTACCTTTTCGACCGATTAAGAGACAACTGCTAGCTTATGATATCTTTCCAATTTTTTACATAGCCCAGCGCCACAGCATAAGGGAGTGTGTCATTCTTGCTCGTTTGTTTCATGTCTTTGGTTGCGAATTCTAGTTTTTCACGTTCAACCAAATTTATATATTGTCTAAATCCGACGAGCTGAGGCCAGAATCGATGCAGTTTTTCAGTTATTATCCATTCTCTCCCCAAGACACGTCCGCGCAAATAGTAAATGAACATTGCTGCCCCAAATAACGGAAGCCAGAAGAGAAGCCCCATCATGAATGCGGTCATACCCAGCGCGAATACTATTTCAAAATCTACAGTACCTTGGTCAAGGGTGATGAGTGTTATGATAAGTGCCATCGGAAAGTAAATAAGTACCAGAATCAGTACTATTGATATAGTAAATGAACCAAAAAGAAAATATTTCATCCATGAGCCCCTCACAAATCCTCTTTTCTGCAAGTCGGCATGAACAAGCTGTGTAAACATGAACTCCTTGCTACTGATTCGCGTGCTCGTATCCCCAATCCTATAAGAAACAAATCGACGCAGTAAATCATCAGCGCTGACCCATTCGGGGTTCTCGGCTTCAGTTATTAGTTTTTCTTCGTATGATTTTAATTCTGT
>DAOLHH010000055.1:0-6285 GCA_035329185.1 Candidatus Saccharimonadota bacterium
ACTGTTTCTCATAGGTTGCGTTTTGATCGAGCACACTCTTCTTTTCGACAGTCTGGCTTACGAGTGAATACGTCGGTTTCCAGTTTTCTTGCACCAGTTCAGATAAGCTATAAAAATTATCTTTACCATAATAATTTCCATCGTAGAAATCTTTTCTCACCGCATATAAATCGTTATTTATCCGCGTAATTGCTTGCTCGTCCTTATACATTCGGTACGCTCCAAAAGCAAGTCCCGATACGATCAGAACGACTGCTACTGGTATGACAATACGTTTAACACTTACTCGACGTTTTTTCGTTGTTACTTCAATATCCATTTTTGTATTCCTTATTTACAATACGCATAATACTGCTACGGACGTAATTCGGATGTTGTTGTTTTTACCACATCATTAATTTCAGTGTTCTAACGTCTGGCTTTAGTAGCTTTTTAGCACAACCCATGATCGCGCACATTCTATTAGATACTTTATGCAACGAACACACTGAAGGCAACACTAGTAACTACTGCACTTAGTACATAGAAGCGACTATTTTTGTAACGTAGATGCATATTATATTAATTAGATTAATCTCGGTTTTATATATATTTATAAATACGATTATTCAAATTTCAACCAGTTCAATACCAATTCCTGAAAAGGACGCACGTGCTTCTTCGGACAATTCATCATATACATCTGACTTTATTAGTACTTTGCATTTTATTGACGGGAAATCTTCTACGAACGCACGTAAAACACGAAATCGTGCTTCACTTTGCTTGAAAGATACTACGTCTTCATAAGGAAATGATATTGAAGCAATGTCCTCTAAACCAACACCTCCTAATATCTGAGCTTCAACATACGGTTCTCTTAGATCATCCTTAAGTGAAGGATTAGGATGCAGCTCGTCGAAAATAATTTTTTCAGCAAGTGCAGTCTCGAAATCTACAGGCTTAGCTTCATAAGCACTTGCAGAAAGTCTCCTTGAATTTAATGAATCACCATATGTAAATGTTGTACGTTGTCGTGCTATTTCGGGCTTAATTTCGACAACACAGCTTCCATATGTCTCAGGGTCCGGGCCAACATTTTTCTCCTTATCCCCTACAACAAGCGCTCCATAGATAGGTCTTTCTCGGATTAAATCATTTTCAGCGTGCAGCCCTAACTGTACCTCGTCATGAATGCGCTCCCATTGGTGCATAAATCGTATGCTAGACGAACCTGCTTCATAAGCTGGTAACATTCGGAAAGTTTCAAATAAAAAGTTAATAAGTTTATCAGTTTGCATGTTGATAACAACGGCAGCCTGAGGTTCAATCAATTTAGCTTGCTCCATTATCTCTTCAGTTCTTCCATAAAAAAGACCCGTCATCTCTGTTACCCGTTCGAGCTCATCCATACTAGATTCACTAACTTTTGCAACAATTTTTTCAGGACTACTCTCGTCGAGATCAGATAAGAAAACTGATAAGGCTTCTCTTAGTTCTGGAACAGATATTAATTCAAGGCTTCTTGCTGCTAGATCAGGTCTATTGATTCGACGATGTAGAAAATGACTAACAGCATCGGCGCATAATAAATCTCTCCTATAGTCAGCAGGCAACGTTTCCAATAGCTGTATAGTGACATCTTGTTCTTCATTTTGAGCTTCTAGCAAATTTTTATCAGCATCGAGATCTTTCCGGTACCTAGAATGATCGAGCATTTCTGCTATCGCAGAGAGTCTTTCTTCTTCAGGAGCATCTTTTAATAATTCATACTCACTTTCTAATATAGGAACTGGGATGCGTCTCGTGTCATTTGAATTAGGGACACGCCTACTTACAGGATCATACGCTGTAAGTCTCCGAGATGTGTAAGAAGTGTAAAAGCCCTTTCGTAACGCTAATTTGTATGAACGCGCGAGATCAGCAAATACGCCGGCTAACTTCAGTTTATTACCACCATATACATGTTCCCAGTCTTCGGGTATTGGTAATGTTGCCGCATCTCGAATAGTCGAATAAAGCTTACCGACATGTTTATCGATGAATTCTGTATTTATGCTATCGGCTCCTCTTACATCATTTCCAAGATCAAGGCGCCTACCGAGCACTACGAGCCCGGTAATAATATTATTAAATTCATTGTGTGCATCAATCGCTTTATCTTTTTCACTTTGTCCTTGAGCGCCACTGTTAAATTGTTGGGCTGACTCTTGTTTCGGAGAAATTCCATGCTCTATCAAATGCCGTTCAGCATGCGCTTGCAAATCAGGATGCCAGTCATGCATTTGATCCGCTACAGATTGCCAACTTTCTCCTATTTGTTGGTCTGCAGTATCGGCTGAGCCAGGTGCTAAATTTTCTGCCATGAGATTAATCTATCTAATTATCTTTTCAATAATACAACATCGATAGAAGTAAGTATAACCAGCACAAACTTTACATAGACTTATCTTCTCATATACTTCTGAACTAATCTTTCATTAAGTTGCAGGACCATAACCTAATTGATGTCAATCGATTCAGATCACATATACATATGGCTATCTTTGTCTGCATATCTAAGTAGATAATCCCGAGTTATAGCGCTGATTAAACTGCTTGCGGATTGACTTAAACCACGAACCGTCATTTAGTGCTTTATTCATTTCAAGAGTTCGCTGATATTTTCGAGCATTTTTTCTCTTTACGTGAAAAACTATTTGTTTAATTTCTTAATTATTTTGGTCAAATTTATTTTGACTTCATATTAATGATTACTTAAGTTCGTCGCTAAATAAACAGTCTAACGGATAAATTTATTAATTTCCGTGTTGAGTGTTCGTCTAAGACCAAGATGGAAAAGCCCTTCATCTACCGATGTTGCGCTATCGACAATTTTCGCGTGGTATGTACTTTCTTCAGGGCTCGCAGTGGTGCGGCGTTTGAGTGCGTGCACTGTATCTCGTAAGGAGTGATAACCCAAGCCAACCAGTGGGTCCTGTCTCATCGCATCATATAGCTCTAGTTCTGCATGAAAACCGAATCGAATATACGGCTGAAGCAATTGTGCTCTTCTATCTGCAAGAGGATGCTCAACGCGCATATCAGCATGAGAAGTAAAGTGTTCTGGGCTTGTCATTAACAACATTGTAACACTTATTAGCTTATTTGTAAATTTTCACAGGGTACATTCCCCGATGATTATTAGAATTCCAAGTTTTAAAAGCGCCTATTAACTAAGAACTGAATATTTTTTAACAATCGCTTGTTTTTTCCACCAGCTCCCTAGTCCCCAAACTTGCGAACTATCTGCCCACTTTATACCAAGAAGTGCGGCAATGTACACAATATGATCATCAATCAATGGGTTATTTTCACCTGGCAGTACCGCAGACCACATCATTAGCAGGAGTAACATGCCAGAAGCTGTCGCAATTTTCATACCAATTCCCAAAACAAGCGCACCACCTATCAAGCCAAGGCCTGCCATAAACAAGACATCTATGAATTTGTTGCCCGCAAGGTCATTATAAAAACTTTGCATCGGTCCTTTTGCAGCAAATTTTAAGAAGCCGGTGGTCGGTGACCCACCTTTAACTGCAGACTTCTCACACAGTACTTTTACTGTTTCTTCTTTGGTTTGTGGGTCTACTGTTCTGCACGTCGCGTATCCAAGTCCTATCATCTTGTCAAAAAACGCCCACAAAAATATAAGCCCGATGATTATTCTTAAAATCGCCCACGCATATGGAGTGCGGTCATTCTTTTTTGCTGTAGCTCGTGCCATATCGATCCTTTACGTTATGTATCCCTTAAGCATAATTCTTATGGTTTCAAAAAATCAAATTATTTACTGCATGCCCTTCAACCCTCCGATATAATATCTGTCATGAATGAGCGAAATAATCCAGACGTTACTGCTATCGTTCGTCTACATTCCGACTGGAAGGGCGAACTTCTCACTCAGCTAAGGCAAATTATCTTAAGTGCAGACGATTCAGTTTATGAAGAAGTGAAATGGCGTATGAAATCCCGTCCTGAAGGGCTCGCAGTATGGAGTAGCAATGGAATTGTCTGCCGCCTCGAGATTTTCAAAAACGATGCAAAACTCGTATTTTCAAAAGGAGCACTACTCGCAGATACGGAACATCAATTCAACGCACGACTAGATAGCGCAACTGAGCGCGCGATTGAGTTTCGGGAAGGCTACGCAATCAATAAACCGGCGCTCGAAAAGCTCGTGCAAACTGCCTGCATATTAAATGCCGAGAAGAAAAAATAATGGATAAAAATCAGCGTATATTTAAAATGTCTTTTGCTAGCGTCTACCCGCTATATGTGGCGAAGGCCGAACGTAAAGGCCACACCAAAGCAGATGTAGATCAGATTATTTCTTGGCTCACGGGCTATGATGCATCTCAGCTTCAGGAGCAAATTCAACAAGAAACCACCTTTGAAACATTTTTTGCTCAAGCCCCTGCCCTCAATCCCAATCGAAAGCTGATTACCGGCGTAATTTGTGGTGTACGCGTCGAGGAAATTACCGAGCCACTCATGCAAGAAATTCGTTATTTAGATAAACTCATCGACGAACTCGCCAAGGGCAAGGCTATGGAGAATATTTTACGAAAAACTAATTCTTGAAACTTTCGTCATAGATATGATTAGTAATATTATTAATTTATGTTATAATATTCTTTTAATTATTCACCGATGAAAATAATCAATACAACAGAAGCATACGCAGATCATTGGGATCGTGTCGTAAACCGTGCGGGCGAACAAGAGTTTGTGCCGTCAGAATTTCCAAATGATATAGGAAATTTTGGCTATTTCGTCGTGCCGTCAGGGGTCTTACTTGATACGCACGCCACCGGTGGCTACGACACTATAGATGACCAAGATGGCTCAGTTGAATCAATGATTCTCGTAGGTGATTCCATTCCTAAAGAAGCGCGTCCATTTTGGGTTGCTCACCTCGTCATGCATAAGACTCTTCCAGATGACGGCACTCCCCACCTTTGTGTATCACATGATCGCTGCGTGCAGGACTTCCTCTCGAGCACTGAGCCAGGTTTGATGAAAGCGTATTTTACCGAAAGCACCACTGCATACCGACAAGGGAGGAATTGGTATCAGCGAAATGGCGGTATCCCACTCGAAATAGAACGATACGACCGAGCACTGGGTAACAGTTCACGCAAACAGCAAGACGCGACCGATGCCGATAAAAACAGACAACGGCTTGCAGATATTGGGCTCGTACTCCCAGATGACAATGTAGCCCTAAATGCCGTAGACGGAATTAGTGGTGAGCGTACAACAATGACATTGCAGACGGAAAGAGGCACGCGCCATCGTTGTAAGAGTTGCGCACATCCTATTCCACGTGGATCTGACAGAATTACGACAAGCACCCGCCGTGAAGTGAACGGTTATGATCATCATCATTTTCATGTAGGTTGTTTTTCACATGTCGCACTTGGTATCTTCGGCGATTTTCATCAAACCGAACCGCTACACCCGCACGGAAAATAAATTAAAAAGTAGGCTTAATCGTCGCTCTTGCGATTCAGGTGTGGCAATCGCGAAACAATCACCGCGTATAATGCAGCCACAACAGCAATAAAATGCATATTAAAACCAAGTGCCATACCGATAGCCGCCGAATACCAGATGCTTGCAGCTGTCGTCACATTGCTGATTTTATTCTTTGCCTCAGATTTCAAAATAATCCCAGCGCCTAAGAATCCGATACCAGACACAATTTGAGCGGCTATCCGTGTTGGGTCGCCGGCATTTACCGTGCGAGACAAGAACGCAAATAACATTGCGCCACTGATCACCAATGTTTGTGTGCTAATTCCTGCAGGCTTACCTTTGAGCTCGCGCTCGCCACCAATTAGCGCACCACAGATGAATGCCAGCAGTAAATCGATAATAAATTCTGTTTCTCGAGCAGTAATAATTGAATCAAACATAAACTTATTTTAACAATACAGGATGATACATAAATCATAATTCACTAGAAAAGACTCCACGTTTATTGGGGAATTAGTCTCACTGACTGATGTTGATTGACTATGCATTGAAGTATAATTACAATCACTACTAGTACGTCTCATGATAAAAATATTACAAAAAAGCTCTATAGAAATTCGCTGTTATTTATAGTCTGCGTGCTAGCACTAGTCATACTCATTAGATTTTTTAATCGCCAAGAAATAAAAGACACACAAATCAGTGATTCAAAACGGATGAGCGTAATAGTAAACACTCAGGCGTACACCGGAGGACCTTGCGAATACTATGTTTTTAACGAAGACG
>DAOLHH010000056.1:0-6217 GCA_035329185.1 Candidatus Saccharimonadota bacterium
CTGCGGACTTTTTGCATACTTTTGTGACTGCAGACAAAAGTATGGCGTGGGGTAAAAGGGGCATGGCACTAGCCCCTTAGAGAAATGTATTAAGCTTTTTAAATTCCCAAAATAAAGTTACTATTCATAAACAATGAGAGAAATATTAATAATCGCCGGAGGCGTCACCTCAGTCCTTGGAGTATTGCCATACCTGCGCGACGTCATCAGAGGCAAGACTAAACCGCGTGTTGTGTCGTGGCTGACATGGACGGTGCTGACGGCAATTGCGACTGGCGCTGCGCTGAGTGACAAGGCTTACGCAAGTGGTATTTTGACGCTTGCAGGTACGCTTGCGACAGGTTCGGTTGTGCTTGCGGGTCTAAAATACGGCGATAAGAAATTCGAACGCTTTGATATCTTTTGTCTGACGGGCGCACTAGTAGGTTTGGTGCTTTGGCTGACATTCGGCTCACCGGAAATCGCAATAATTGCGACGGTTACGATAGATTTTATTGGTGCGATGCCGACGCTACGTCACAGCTGGAAAAAGCCTCATGAGGAAACAGAACAAGCGTTCATCATCTCATCATTTGCTGCATTTCTATCTTTGCTTGCGGTTGAACAAATAAGCATCACCAACCTCGCTTTTCCGCTGTATTTAACCCTCATGAATGCTACGATAGCGAGTGTCGTCGTGACTCGTAAAAGAGAAAATAAATAGTCATGAGAGCCCTTGTCTTAGCATCTTTTTTACCGTTCTGGGTGCTCGTCATATATATCCTGAATAAGTGGCCTAAAAACGGCAAACACTCTTTTAGCATGCACGGCGCGGCTTCAAAGCGAAGCTACAGATTTTATGCACCAGTGGTTGCGTACTGTGGCATAAGTTATTTTGTATTTAACGTGCTGTGGTATATCGATAATTTGAAACTGGGTCTCGTTTATACAGTCTGTATGCATGCAATATCGTTTCTGCAGGTGCTGTTTGCAGTTGTGCCTGATAATCCGAAGAAACCAAGCATGCTACACCGCAACGCAGCTAATTTATGGGGAGTACTTCTGTTGCTAACTTTCATAATCACGCTTTATGATGCGCCGTTGAACAGGGTACAAATATTTAGCATACTTGCGACACTCGTTATTATGAGTTTTTGTGCTCTTAGGATATTCGGTGCGCTTGAAAAACACGAACACTACTTACGCTTTCAGCTAATCGGAATCGCCATCATCCACACAGGTATTATTTCACTAACCTACCTAACATAGTGTTCGTGTGCCCGTTCGTTAGTTGCTCGCCAGCATAAAGCAGAAAAACCGATGAGCTTGCCGCTCAGTTCTTCGAGTCATTGCCGAGGATCAACCACAATACTCCTTTTCAATAACTATTGTGGTCGCTTGCGTCCCGCAGGCACGGAGAAGTGAGTGACAAGCTCAGTCGCTGTTTTTATTGCCCGCTGCGGGGCGTTTTGGTTACTTTTACACCTGCAGGTAAAAGTAACTCGTAAGCGTGGCGCGAAAGCCACATCTATAAAAAGTGGTACAATCATGCAATGATTAAAGCCATTATCTTTGATTGTTTTGGCGTCATCTATCTCGACTACTTCGAGAAGGTGTATGCGCATTTTGGTGGTGATATCCATAAAGACGCAGCCTATTTGAGCAGTATGTTTTTTGAAGTCAGCAAAGGCACCATTGATTGGTATGAAGAATTAGCGCGAAAGTTCAATATCACACCAGAGGAGTGGAGAGAGGTCAAAGAGCAGTTCAGCACCTTCAACTTCGAGCTTCTGGACTATATAAATGAACTACGTAAGACATACAAAGTCGCAATGCTGAGCAATATCGGGCCAGAAGGTCTGGAACAGCATCTTGACCGCTCGGTCATAGAAGCCTATTTTGACGAGATTGTAGAGTCGGGGAAGATTGGCTATGCAAAGCCAGAGGCACAAGCATATGAGTATGTAGCTGACAAACTTGGTGTTCGACTTGATGAATGTGTCTTCACTGACGATCGTATTGAATACATTGAAGGCGCGCAAAGCGTTGGGATGAAAACAATTTTGTTCGAAAACACCGAACAGTTTATTCGTGATTTAGAGCATGTTTTCACTTCTTAAGACGTAAAGACAGAGACAACTGCGTCTGCCAATTCACCCAATGAATCTATGCAATACCCTCCTTCTTGAATTAACAATGTCGGCAATCCGAGATTTTTTATTGCCGATGCGATCGCACTATAGTCAGCAATGTTTAACCCAAATCCTGCTATCGGGTCATCTTTATACCCGTCAAATCCGAGAGATACAACCAGATAATCTGGTGAATATTTTTCTACACTTGCGAGTGCCTGATTTAGTGCTTTCTGGTACGTTGTCCAGCCGCAATGTTGCTCGACGATGAAATTGTGGTTATAGCCAAATCCAGCTCCAACGCCGCACTCATCACTAAATCCGTGTGTGTATGGGTATTGGTGTGCAGGGTTTGCGTGCACTGACACATACTGCACTTCATTACGATTATAGAAAATTTGTTGTGTGCCGTTTCCGTGGTGGTAGTCGATATCTAGAATCGAAACACGACCTTTTTGCGAAAGTGTGTGCGCCGCCACTCCAGCATTATTAAAAAAACAGTAACCTCCCATATAAGAATCGCCAGCATGATGGCCAGGGGGACGACAGAGCACATATACAGGATGGTTTAGTTCTGTAAGTAGTTCTGCGCCTGTAAGCGCCATATCGAGCGCTGATCGTGCAGCTTGCCAAGTGCCTCTCGTAAGCGGGGCATATGTATCGTGAATGTAGTTAGACGCAATACAATCACTTCTATTCTCTAATGAATGAGACAAAGTTTGTAGATAATTGCTATAACGCAAATCATGCATCGCTAAAGCAATTTCATCTGGATAGTGCATTGGTTCATGCCAAGTTATATCGCTTCTTTTCAGAAGTGTACGCCGTATTGTTTCTATACGGTCCGGGAGCTCGGGCATGTTAGTGGGCTCACCATCGTACAGTTCCAATTTTGGATGATGCTGAATGTGTGACTGGCTGTAAACTACGCGCATTGTAGTTCTCGATTCTCCGCTCTTCGGTACATCATCATTGTAAAATCGCGAAGAGGCCAATTATTTTTACCGTCATGTACTCCCACGTTTTGCACCAGGATTTGTGGCGCAAAAGATCTGTCTGGCACAACAAACCCAGCCTGATGTCCGCGCCTATCAGCACGTGATGCGTAATTGCACTCAGCAACGATGAGTGCATCCGGTATGTCTCGCAAAACTTGATTATGTAGATTGTGCAAAACTGGCAAAATGCTTCCTGCTGGTCTTGTTCGGTTTGGCGAACTTCGCCATTCGGTGCTTTCAACGAGGTGTATTGTTTTATTCAATCCAACAAGGTCGACTCGTTCCGCCATAGCTGCGCTGACAAATGCGCTTGGGTTAGCTGACCTATCATTTGCTTCAAGGCCAGAAAACCACAAGGTTCGATCAATGCCCGTTTGGGTATACTGTTGCATGATTGTTCTTGCGAATGAACGAATTTGTTCATGGGACCAGCCAAAGGTAGTTCCCCAGAGTTCGTGCAAAGACGCATATTGACTCGGGCCGATAATAGGCGAGGGGAGAGAACGTAAAGACGCTACGTTAATATCTAACGATTCTACACTTTGAAGTTCATCGTTTGTTTGTTGCACCATATCTTCTATGGGTTCAATCGTTCTCGATCTTACCCAGTTATTGTGCGCAAAAATTGCCAGTATCGAATCATCGCGATCATGCTCATCAAGTGGTATCACGACTTCAGGATGTAAGTTCCGATCAATCGATTCTTGTAACACTTCCAATGGGACTATAGCCCGTAGTACACCACGCGATACAATACGCCGACGCTCAACAATGGAAGTAATTCTGGTGAACAGGTTACTTAAGTTTTCTGCTGACTCAATCGGTTCATGTGGAGTGATGTAGAGTCTATTAAAACTCCGTCGTTCTACGCCAACACCTCCTGCGCTTGTTACAATTTCTTGTGTGTTCATTTTTTAATCTCCAAATTAAATAGTTAAAGAAAACTAAAACCGCCCTTTCGGGGCGGTCATTTGGAGTTCATTTTTTCAAGTAAAATGCCAAACTATCCCCGAAAGGGCAATAGCTTTGACTTCTTAGAAACACTTGAAAATTGATTCATAAAATTGACTATAACATAATAATAAAACAAAAGCAAAATTATTCTTCGAATTGTAATTATTAATATGTGTAGTTAAATTTGCCAGCTTAGAGAGAGTTTAATTGCAATAATATTATAATATTATTATAATATTTGTATGACTATAAAATCTATCCAAAAAGTGATAAAAGTAGGTACCAGTGCAGGGGTCACCATCCCTGCAAAAGATTTTGCACATCTTGGCATAAAAATTGGCGAGGATGTAGAGGTGACTATTAAAAAAATTGAAAAACCAGAAGCCCATACGGAAGAGGTGGTCGCAATCACACAAAAACTCATAAAAAGGCACAAACAGGCATTAAAAAATCTTAGTCAGCGATGAAAAAGCTCACGCTGAAAGATCTCGAGCTCATACATATGCAAATTATTGATGTATCTGGTGGCTCGCAGGGAGTCAGGGATATAAATCGACTCGAGTCTGCTCTGGCGAGTCAGTTTCAAGAAGTTTTTGGTGAAGATTTGTACCCGACAGTTTATGAGAAAGCAGCGGTACTAGCCCGCGGTGTTATTGCAGACCATCCATTTGTAGACGGTAATAAGCGCACAGGGTTAATGGCGGCACTCGTGTTTTTGAATCTGAACGATATCGATACCACAGAACTGACAGATAAAGAGCTGGAAGATTTTGCGGTGCAGATTGCAGTCGAACATTTGGATGTGCCGGTGATTTCTGCATGGCTGAAAGCACACGGAAAGAAGCGATGATTAAAGCCGTTATTTTCGATTGTTTTGGGGTGTTGGTCGAAAGCTCGTATGAGCCGTTTAAACGCAAATACTTCGGCGGTGATGCCGAGCTGATTCAGAAGTTTATTGAAGTCGAAGACCGCTCGAGTCGGGGTGAGATTACGCTTGATGAAGCAGAAGTTGAATTTGCAAAACTCGCTGGCATTTCGGTGGAGCAGTGTGCAACTGAGCTTGAGATGAACCCACGCAACGAGCGACTTCTCTCTTTTATCCGAGATGAGTTAAATCCGGTGTTCAAGATAGGATTTTTATCAAACGTGGCACGTGATCGTATGCAAGAATTATTCACGCCGGAAGATATTGCGTTGTTTGATGATGTCGTGTTGTCCTTTCAAGTGGGGCTGGCAAAACCTGACCCCAAAATTTTTACACTCGCTGCAGAGCGACTCGGTGTGCAACCAGAAGAATGTCTGTTTGTTGATGACCTTGCACGATATTTAATCGGCGCTGAAAAAGTTGGCATGAAAACGCTACACTTTCAAAGCACTGAGCAATGTATTGATGCGCTACAAGAGGTGGCGAGGGCACAAAGTTAATGGAGCTGTTTTTGCTGCTGAGTGCCGGGGTGATTATTAACGGCGTGCATGGGTATTTACTGTGGTCGCAACGGCATGAACGGAAATGGTCTATAAGCGTACATGCGGTTAAGAGTCGACAAACTTACATACTATATGTCGCAGGGCACATGCTTGCAGGCGGGTTGTTTTTACTATTTGCCAAGAGATTTTTCTTAGAACGTTATAACGAGCCGGCCTTGTTTGGTCTTGTGTGTTCGACATACTTTTTTGAAATAGTGCAGGCCATTTTGCCGTCGCGGGGCAGGTATGAGCGTCCGCATACGGTTGCTGCTTACATAATGTGGTTTAGTTTTGTGAGTGCAGGATTACTAAGTTTGGCAATCTTGCCCGTGGAATTTTGGGCGCGAGCAGTAGCGACGCTGGTGTACATTCCGCTTCTTGCCATGCTCTACAAAGCGCATACTGATCGAAATAAATTTTATTATTATCAGATGACAATGGTGATTTTGTTCTACGTCAGCATGTTTTTTGTCGTCGTTGGTAGTAAATAAGGATATAAATTACCACAGTAGTGGTGAGGGTGTGGGGGTATACTCGAAGTATGAGAACTAGCGAGATACTTGAAGATAGGCGAGATAGCGGGTTTATATCTTTGCGTGATCTGTTTACCGTACTCGGGATAGCGGGCATCGTAGCGTACGGCCTGGACCATCGTGGGGAGCCAACACAAGATCAGCGCCAAAACGT
>DAOLHH010000057.1:0-6093 GCA_035329185.1 Candidatus Saccharimonadota bacterium
AGTATTATTTTTGTCATGATTGCTATGGGTATCGTATTCCAGATTTCACGTTATACTGACCTAGCTACCGCCACTCAAAAGTCGAGCCGGCTTGCCCGCGGACAGAACATTTCCGTGCCTACAGGTGCGCGATACGGAAGGGGACTTTCATGAGCATGAAAGTAATGCTTGTTGGAGGCGGTTCCGGAGGGCATCTGACACCACTTATTCCAGTAGCAACCGCGCTTAAAACAAAAGACGCTACTATTGAAATTGTTTCGGTTGGCCAAAAGAAAGATCCACTCAATAAGATTCTGGATGGTTGCGCGACTATAGATAAACGAGCCTATATACAGGCTGGTAAATACCGAAGATACCATGGCGAGTCTTTACTAAGAAAAATAATCGACGTAAAAACGATTTTTTGGAATGTGAGAGATGCGTTCCGGTTTTTAAGTGGTATTGTCCAAGCATGGTTACTCCTAGGTAAGGAGCGACCCACAGTGATATTCCTAAAAGGTGGGTATGTAGGAGCACCGGTTGGTATCGCAGCACATATGCGTGGAATTCCATACATAACTCACGATTCTGACGCCATGATCTCACTTGCTCATAGATTGATAGCAAAGCACGCCACACTTCACCTGACCGCTTATGAACCGCATTTTTATCATCAATATGATCAACAGAAGACTTTTCGAGTAGGTATACCGCTCCGTGGTGATTTTGCATTGGTCGACGATGAGGTTAAGAGAAATGCTCGTCAAGAATTGCGCTTAGACACCAAAGACAAGGTAATCTTTGTAGTCGGCGGTGGTCTCGGTGCGCGTTCAATAAATGAAGTAATAATTCAGCAGTCACCACGCTTGCTTCAAAACGAGTATGTACATATATTTCATGTAACAGGGCAAAAGCTCTTTGAAGAAACACGAAGCGCATATGAGCGTACATTAAAAGACGACTTGCGAGCTCGCTTGCACCTTTTCAGTTTTCTAGAAGATATCCATCTCTATAGTGCTGCAGCTGATATCGTTGTTACAAGGGCTGGGGCGACTAATATGGCAGAATTTGCGCTTCAAGCCAAGGCTTGTATCGTTGTTCCAAATCCATTGCTCTCAGGTGGTCATCAATTGTTAAATGCACGAGAAATTCTAGATAAACATGCTGCAATTATCGTGAACGAAGCCGATGCGATGACTGAGCTTGCCGGTGCTTTAGAAGCATTATTAGCAGACGAAAAAAGACGACATGAACTTGAAGCTTCAATTCAATTGCTTGCGACGCCTCATGCTGCCGAAGCTATCGCGGAAAAAATAATACAGGTCGCACAGTCACAAAAAGCTCAATGATCTTTCAAAGAAGCACACTCAACTTATGAAATTACGAAAAAATAGAGAAACACCACCAGGTAGACAACCGCAAATCGAACCGCGCCAGAATGCGAATATAATGCGTTATTATCGTCCTGAACATAAAGAGCCCATGGTACGACGCGTCAGTACGCTAAAGCAACCAGCGACAAAAAACGATTCGGCTAAGCATACATTTTCTCGGTTAAGTTCAGTATTTATACAGTGGTCCATAGTTGGGGTGATTATTATTTTGCTCATTATGAATATTTCCTTATCGAGTACTACGGTACGGGTCAAAGGGAGCAGTTACCACTACAGGTCGATCGAAGATTACCAGCGCATTACAGATGGGATTCTCACAAAGCAACTTGCTTACCGCTCAAAAATTACCTTGAGCTCAGAGCGATTAGAATCAGAAATTCGAACTGCTATCCCTGAAGCCGAAGAAGTTGTGGCGGTAGTGCCACTGGCAGGTCGGCAACTCCAAGTCATTCTCCATATTGCTGAACCACTCATTCGCATACAGCGTCAACAGTCAAATATGCAGGGTGTTATTAGCACCGCTGGAATTGTAACGAGCGAGGCAACGAGCGACGTAATTGCAGCAAATTTCGCCTCATTACCAATTATTACTATTGTAGGAGTTGATACTACGATTGGTGCCCAAATACTGACACAGTCGGAGATTGGACTTATTTCTCTATTGCTGAAGGAATGCGATGGTTCAGAGCCCTTTCGTCCAAAGGTGACTGCTATTGAATTCAATGTGCAAAAAAGAGAAATGAATATACGTTTTGAAAGTGTTTCATATTATGGGAAAGTGACACCTGAACGAGAATCTCGAACCCAAGTTGGAGCGCTCATTAAAACGCTCCAATACCTTAAAGAGCAGGGGAGTACGCCAACAGAATATATAGACGTGCGTGTCGATGATAGGGTATTTGTTAAGTAAATCGAAGTAACACGGTAGTAAAACTATTTTATAGCTGAAGGTTTGTGGGGTAGAGAACGAAGCCCACTACTCTTACCTGCGCGTTCGTAAAATGTTCATAATATATAAAAAATATATATTGCAACACAAATGCAAGAATGTCAAATATTGATAGGGAAATAGGGGATATAACAGGGGAGAGTAGTATAGTAAAAATATAAAAACGTGAAAAATCAAGTTTTCACGCGCAGGAATGTGGATAACTTAAGCACTATAGTAGAAATTGCGACATTCCTATCATAGACGAATCCATAGCAATCAACAGACACTTAAGTTTACGACGCACACGAAGCATTTACGTAAAAAAATGACGTATGGCTAAAAAGTCCCCCGTTTAGGGTGACATGGCTAATCATCTGTTACACCTTATAAAGAGTCGCAAAATATACATTGTGCGACATCTAGTCATGTTCGCTTTTCGATCTCACCCACCACAAAAAAATAAAAAATTTTGCGCTATTTTCTTGTGATGTTTTTTAGTTTTTTTAATTTTGTTCCTACTGCTCTGCTGGTGACTGTTTATAAGATTTAGTGTGCTATTCGTTATTAGTTATTTATTTTAAGTAACCTCGAGCTTTATAATAAATGTTCGCAAAACGTTCATAAATACCGTGAAAGTATATTTATTGACCAAGATGAGGGTATCGTTGCAAAAGCGCATCGATAACGAGCTGTCGTTCACTTATGTCCTGGGTGTAGATTGCTATAATCCGTTCAGCACCTTCTTCTGTTATGTGAAGTGTCTCAGGCGCTGGATACATGCCTCTAGACGATGATTCATATGTTGGTATCGATACGACCACATGATCGGAGATAAGTCCTTGAATTTTTTGTAAGCTTGATCCGGCAGATGTTTGTTTGTATCCGGCACGCGTCAGAACGTTTCTACGCGTAGTACCGCCAGGTTCATCCATATGCGTTGCGATATCATTCACTATTTTGCCAACAGCCGGCAGTCTAAGGGCGACCTCAAGGTTTCTACCAAACATATCAGATATTTTTTTGCGCGGTTTGCTACTCATAAAAGTACATTAATTACTGCTTAAACGCTCATGAGCTCGACTAAGCTAAAAGATAGAATATTATACGGCTAAGGTGTAGGTGGCTTTAGCGGTGCGTTTGAACTGTGACTTACCTTGAAGGTTTAAAAGGATGGTCGTTTCTTTAACAAAACGTTTCTTGAGCACGCGCTTGACGATTTCGTCTCGGTGTAGTGGTTCTCCAGCCTCTGTAAGGACTTCAGTAATGACGTCTGCAACAGTCCCTTGTTTGAAGCCCCATTCCTTAAGTGCGTAGATACCACGTCCTACAAGGATAAATCGTTTGTCTTTAATAAGCTCGTTGTGAATCGCCTGCGTTGTGACGTCTTTACGGCGGAAATCAGACTTACGAATTGCTTCTGCAATGTCGCCGAAGTGCATTTGCTTGCCATTTTCGTGTAATACAACATAGATTTTGTCGCGAATATTCTTCGGGTTGACCATTGGCCACTTGATAAGACCCCAACGACCGTTCAGTGTTGCAAGGTTTTTACTGACTGATGCGAGTGCTTTAACTGCCTTGGCATCAGGATGACCCATTGCCCCTGCAATTTCTTCAATCTTAACTGGCTTGCCAATCTTCTTGATGGCTTCAATAACGTGTCCAACATGCTCTCGAATGCTCTTTTCAGTGTGCTTGGCTTTGAGAGATACGGCATTATGAAAATGATCGTTCTCGCCAAGGTGGGTCAAGTTTGGAGCAATCTGAGCGATGAAGGCAACGCGTGCATGATCAATCTTTGTAGCTTGGGAGTTTAAAATTTCGGCAACTTCACTGACTCGTACAACGTCACCCATATCGGTCACGATCTTTGAGAAGACCTGTTCGATTTCATTCATGTGCGGGAGATCTTTTGCGGCGACACTTTTAAGCTTGGTCATGACAGCTTTTTCAAGCTGACGGACACGCTCTCTGGTGATACCAAGGAGTTCACCAATCTGTTCTAATGTTTCTTTGCGGTCATAGAGGCCGTAGCGACGAGCGATAATTTCGCGTTCTCGTTCACGGTCAATGGTTGCTAATATATCGGTTACAATTTTTTCTAAATTCAGTGTCTGCACCTGGTCGTTTGTCTCAGCCATGCTTCCCTGCTACTTTCTAATAATTTAATCTATTGTAAAACAAAAGTTTTTAAAAGTCAACAATTGTTTTCTTATAGATTTATAATACCAGTTTTTCGTAAAAATAGCAGAAAAAAGGCATGTGAATATTACTACAAAATATACACCCCTGCCCTACAAGTTGTGAGGTTTAGCAAAATGTGGTCCTACAGATAGCGTTTAAGCTTAATTCTTCTTGCGTCGGACAAAGCGTTTTTTGGTCTTTGGTGCAGCGTCTAGAAGTGCCTGTGCGTCGGCTTCGGTTAACTGTTCTGGGTCAGTATCCTTCGGAATCCGAGCATTGGTCTTGTCTTTTTTAACGTAAGGCCCATAAGGACCGTTGAGAATCTGTATACCACTAGGGAACTCTTTAATCGGACGGCGTTTTTCGGCTATGGTTGCGATAACTTCTCTGGCTTCCGCTTCGGTAATAGTAAGTGGATCATAGCCCTTTATTGAGAAGTAGTCCTTTTTTACCTGTACATACGGTCCAAATCGACCAATATTCGCCTTTATGTCTTCTCCGTCAGCGGTTACACCAACAAGTCGGGGCAATTTGAACATCTCGAGTGCTTGTTCAAATGTCACGGTATCAAGCGTTGTGCTGGCTGGGAGTGGTGCAAAACGGGGTTTTTCCTCGTCTTCAGCTTCTCCGATCTGTAACATTGGCCCAAAACGTCCGTAGCGAGCAATGAGTGGCTTGCCACTTGCAGGGTCAGTACCAAGCGTTCGCGCTTGTGAGCTTTCAGATCGTGAAATGTCATCCGATGCGTCAACGAGAGGATGGAATTGCTTGTTATAAAAATCTGCAATCATCGCGTTCCATTGCTTTTTGCCATCAGCAATGTCGTCGAATTCCGCTTCTACGTTTGCAGTAAAGTCGTAATCCACAATAGGCAGGAAATGTTTTACCAAAAAATCAGTTGTCACTTCTGCAAGGTGTGTAGGGACCAGTTTGTTTCTGTCGGCACCAAAACGTTCTTGTTGCTCAAGCTCTGTTATTGAATTTTCCTCGAGGGTTAGTTCTTTAACAGGGCGCTCGTCTCCTTCTAGGTCACGTTTTTCTATGTATCCTCTGTCTTGAATGGTTCCAATCGTCGGCGCATACGTTGAAGGCCGACCGATGCCCATTTCTTCAAGCTTTCGGACAAGACTTGCTTCGCTGTAGCGAGCTGGAGGTCTGCTGAACACTTCTCGAGCAATCATTTTTTCTAGTGTAAGTACATCACCAGATTTGAGGGGGGGTATTAATTTATCTTCCTTGCCACCCCCATAGACACTTAAAAAGCCGTCGAAAATAAGTACCTCTCCCTTGCCTTCAAGTACTTCTGCTCTATCTGAAATTGCTACGGTGACCTCAGTTTTTTCAACTGTTGCTTGCGCCATTTGTGACGCAACCGATCGTTTCCAAATAAGTTCATATAGTTTTCGTTGCTGATCATCGTCGCCTGCTGTTCGTTTGTCTACCTGTGTAGGTCTGATTGCCTCATGGGCCTCTTGAGCGGATTCGTTTTTGGTCGCATACTGCCTAAATTGATGATATTTTTCACCAAATGTCTTTTCAATATAGCCCGCAATTGAGCCAAGTGCTTGTTTTGACAATACCGTACTGTCGGTACGCATGTATGTG
>DAOLHH010000058.1:0-5957 GCA_035329185.1 Candidatus Saccharimonadota bacterium
AGACCTGGTCTAGGAACCAGGTCTACCTCTGTTGCAAAATTTCTGGCTCCCCATACAGGTCACGGAACTTAAACAGGGGTCGCGGGACACAAAACGAGACAAATGAGACACGAAACGCATATATTTGAAGTGTCTCGTTTTTAGTCGGATTTTGTGGGGTTTTATGAACAAATCCCGCACTTTGATTGCCTACACTAGGCGTATTTTGCGCCCACGGCTGTCTTTGCGAACCTTTGCCATTTTCTTGTCTTCACCAAACTTAAAATCATAGTTTCGGATGAACTTTGGCACGGAATCGTCGTTATCTCGTATAGGTATGAATACCCGAAGTAATGGGTTCATTTCTCCAGACAATACTGGTATGCTTGTTGGCTTGACGATACCGCTCTTGAGTGTGATCTCGGCTGGTACGCTACCAAGCATCAGCTTATCAAAATAGACGAGGACTGATTCACGCATATCACGATTATAGAACTCGTCTTTTGGCTTGGTTGCTGATACTGTTGGTTCTTTAGGCTCTGCATTCGGAACATAGCCATTCTTCATACGTTGTTCGACCAGTTTGCGTATTTCGTCTTCACTTTCGTAGGCTCGCAAGCTTCCTGACAAGAATCCGAGCCTGTAACTTACACCAGCACTCATTAATCGCCAGTTAGTATCCTCTAGAGCCTTCTCTATGGCCTTATGTAGGTCTTTCTTGCTTTGGTACTCTTCACGGTCGTCTTTGGTATCAAGGCAGCTGAATTCTAATGATACTTCACGACCAATCTGTGGATCGCCAAGCTTAAAGTCACTATAGCCACCTTCTGTGAAGATTGGCTCGAGTAGCTCCTTTAGTTGGACTATTTTGAGCTTCTTTACCTGTTTAATACCGTCATGAACATCAACATGCTGTACTTTGTCCTCGGTAGTGGCGTGAAGTTTCGCCATTCTTTCAAAGTGTTTTAGCTTTTGGTCATACTTAAACATCATATCTTTATCGAAAACGAAGCGTTTACGGTCAAGTTCTAGGTATGGATCAACAGATTCAGGTTCTTTTTTATCAGAAGATAGATCAAATGTATCGGTTTTAACGTGCTTACATTTCTCACAGGTCTCAGTCCATGTGATAACACCAAACTCTTTGGTGGTCTTTGAGGTCGTATTACCGCCACATTTCTCGCATTCACGCTTTGCACCTTCCCACTGCGTACCGTCTTCCCAAAGAGCCATACGCTTATTGCACTCTACGCACTCGAACATGATCAGGATGTCATCATCTTTGCGATTATCACGGCGCATATAGTCTTTGCTGATAACTCGCATATCTTTACCGCAACTACGGCAATAGGTTCCGCCAGAAATGTGAGCTTTGGCTAGACGGTCATCTTTCTTCTGATCTTCTTCCGTCCACTTGGCAATAGTAGCCTCACGATTCTCAGCTCGTGCAGCAGCTGCTGATTCGACAAACCAAAAGTAGAGTTTACTGTACATCAAATACCAACCAGGCAGACTTTCGGTCAGCTCCTTTTTAGTAAGCTTCTTCTCCATGATCTTGAACGTATCATTTACGATGCGCTCGCCTGAACGACACTTTTCAACAGTGCCATCGTCATAACGATCTTCATAATGTTGCCGATTCTGTAGATACGTATACATGTATATATTTTACGCCAAACAAGTCTCTAGCCTTAAACGCAAAGCTAATTTTTCTTTGATTTCATGGAATCTACAACTTCAAGTTGTTCTAGCTCGGAAACATATGGTGCTTGTAGACGAATCGGTTTAGGGTTATCGAGTGAGCTAAATAGTAAGTCGCCTCGACCTTGTAGATTTTCTGCACCTCCTACATCAATCAATGCTTCGCTATCTATTTTGGAAGCAGTCCTGAATGCTATTTTAGTCACGAAGTTTGTCCTAAGTAGACTTGGCAAGACATCCTCACTTGGCCTACTCGTGCCAATATAGATATGAATACCAACTCCAGCAGACTTTTGTAGAAGTATTACAAACGACTTCTGATAGTATTCGCCATCAACCATCATCAAATCAGCAACCTCATCAATGATTAAAACTATAAACGGCATATGCCCTTTGCCTGATGAATTGTATTCTTCGATATCCCTAGTTTCGCTATCTACGAGTTTAGTAAAACGATCTTCCATTTCATTGAGCAACCAATCCATCGCCTCTTTCGAAGTCTCAGGAGATGTAATCACTGGGCGAAGTAAGTGGGGGATGCCGTTGTACTGCGTGAACTGCACACACTTCGGATCAACGAATATTAGCTTAAGTTCGTCTGCCGAATAGCGGTGAAGAAGACTTAGGGTTAGCGTTCCTTCTGTAAAGTTTGATTTGCCCGAACCAGTTTGTCCACCAGCCATAATATGTGGCAATTTATGAAGGTCAGCTATAACAAACTTTCCTGATTCGTCTTTACCAACTGGGAATAACAGCGATCCCTCGGCATTTTTATATTCATCAGAATCAAGTGCATCTTGCAGAACATAAAACTTCTGTTCTGTTTTGTTGGGCTCGTCGTCGAACCTGTAGTCTTTCAGCTTGCCCAGAACGCCGTCAATTTCTTTACGTCTTGCTGCTGCAAAGCTCGGGAAACTATCTACTGTAATTGGTTGATCTATTTCAGTAGTAAATTCTAACCCTGTTTCTCCGAACGTATCCAGCTCTTCGCCCTCTTCGTCAAACTCAGGGACATGATTAATATTTACCTTGAAGTGATTAGGTAATACAGAATGTAGTTCGTTCTCAAATTTATCATTCATTGCCTTCTTTGGGTCAAAACCATACTCACTAATTTTTAGAGTAAGCGGTGCTTTGTCACCCAAAACACTGAATTTGTGACGCACAACAATAGCGTGTCCGAGATCGTCATCAATAGTTGTGTAATCGTATCCAAGTTGATCAAAAACCGATTGCACCGACTTAATCAGTGCTATGTCGTTATCATTAAAGTTACTTCCTAGATCGCTAATATATGAACTGAGGTTTTGTGAGGAGAAATCAATGCCCTTGCTTTCTATTTGATTTAGTTCAAAAGTGTCTGGATTTATCATCCAGCCACCGCTAAGGTGCATAGTAACCCCGTCTTTGCCTGGGTAGTAGTTTTGCCACTTACGGTCTTTAGTTTGCATTGGCATCCACATCTCAGTGGGCTCAGCGCTTATAAAACCTTGTTCATGTAGCTTTTTGAATAGTTCTTTGTCCATGCAATTTTCCTCCTTTATTTTCCAACCGCTGCAGGTATAGGAAAACTGTTTATGAAATTACTTAGCTGGTCAGGGTTCTTTGATAAGTCCACCTGTATCCAGTTATCTAGTAAGTTATGTTCAATCAGTGATTGTTTCTCTTCATAGAATAAATCATCATCAAACCATAAGAATGGCTTGCTAAAATCTATTGCGCGGGTCTTTGCAAGATCCCATGTCGTTGGTTTGATATTACGCATTAATTCAACGATATCGTTATCAAACAAGTGTCCTATGTGCTGAATCGGTACATTTGCATCTCCCTGACAATGCGTCGTAAGCCAATAAGTAGAATCGGGAAAATTAGTTAGAACATACTTCAAGAATTCAGGAGCATGGTTCGCTGGATTAAGATCATTAGCAAGAAGTACGCCGTCAATATCTAGATAGATGTTCGGTTTCATAGTGCAACCAACTTTCGATATATCTCAACCATAGCTAAGGTGTCGAGCTTACAGTATTCAATTAGGTCGGCAAGGATCTGTTCCTTCTGGTCTGCACGTTTATCATCTAGTACGGCTTCCATCCATAATCTTTGGGCTGAACCACCCTCCTGTATACCTAGATCTTTGTAAGATAACTCAGGACACATTACTGGTAGCACCTGCTTGATACTGGCACTGCCCTCAAATCGTGGATCGTCATACCATTTGTTCTTAAACGGTAACATCAGATCAACTACTCTATTGTTGATAGCCTCCATTGCTTCTTTGTATTCAGGGAGCATCTCACCTAGCTCAGTGTTACGAGCCTTCTCAAATCCTTCGTACCACACAAGCACCGTTCCAGAATCAGCGATGTCATTAATAAGTTGTTCTGTGAGTGGACGAGCAGGGTTAGAGTTCTCACGGTGCAGATATTCTTTCCAATCAAGCTCAGCATCTGGCGACTGGAGAACATGAAGTGAATACTGGAATGGTACTTGCTGGTATGGGCGATGGCCATCAAAGTAAGGAACAAGGCTCATAAGTGTCTCGTAATCTAGGAAATACAATGGATACTTTAGCCCGCCCAAAAACTTCTTAACCTCATCATGCTGGATAGTAGGTGCTATATCGGCTGGGTATTCTTTTAATGTCTGTGGGACGATTGCTTCGTAAACTTGCATCCAACTTTTCTTTGATCCAAGTTTTGCAAGAGCTGGCGATGGGTCGGGCATTGTCTTCTGCTGTGCCGTAGTCAGTGCTAGGGGCATGTATTTTGCAGTAGCATCACTTCGCTTCCGAACTTTAGTGGTTACATCTTCAGTATAGGTAATTTTGTCTGCTTCGATTGCACCATTTCTAACATATTGATTGTTTACATGGATCACAAAGACATTGCGTATCTTTAGCCCTGTACCTTCCAATACTGCAGTCTGAAATGCTAGGTCAAATTCATGTTCAACCTTGGCACTAGTGCTTGCCTTGATTTCGTAGAGATCCACTTCATTTTCGCCGACAAAACTGACAATATCGCAGATACAGGTAAAGTCCTGCCACTCAAATCGTGGTTGGAATAATACTTGAGTTCCGTTTTTGATTGCATCCTGCGTTCGTTCGGGCAACGATAGGTATTCACTATAGTCAGAGAAACCAAGCGTCGCACCTTCAGGGAATAGCGACTCGGCAAATGGCTCAAATTGATGTCCTGCATCAAATAGTGCCTGAGTATTTTCATCGACTGGCGGTAGTTTCTTTGGGTCGTTCTTCTTAAGCCATAACCATGCTGGTTGCTTCAAGAACATCATGTAATCGGATTTAGATAGCATCATAAAATATCCTCTCGCGTAAGATAGGCTGTCACTGAACCTTTTTGGATCAAGAAATCTAGAATAACAAGTAATTGTTTTTTGAGCGTTGCGGATGCACGAATCTTTTGACGATTACTGAGCACGAAACGTCGAACGATGTTCTCGAGATAATAGACAGTATTCACTTCGAGATCTTCAGTATGAAGATTTGGGTTATTCTTTATCATGTGACTAATCCACTCGATACCATCGTCAATAAAGTTTGAGCCAATGCCGTCGATCATCTCTGCTATTGCATGAAGTGTCGAGGTGTGATGACCCATACTGCGCGATACCTTTTCAAAGAATTTCTTCTCTCTGTCTTTGAAGCAATGCCACTCTTTTGCTTCATCCTTCCAACTATTCGCAGCAAATAAGTATGCATTTATAATCGACTTCGCACTACGACTACTCCTAGGGTCTTTAGACAATTTGACTATCGCATCATAAAAGGCTTCCCATACAGCCCAGAACTCATCATATCGCGTTAATCTATCTTGCACTGATATGAATTGCTTGAAGAAATCACCCATATTGCGAGAATTATCAAGGCCATCAATGAATGGCTTTATGTAGCGTTTAATGTCTTCATCGGATGATGTAAGTACAAAGTTTGCGAACTTATCGAAGAATCGATAACGTATCGAAAAGTCCATATCATCGTCATCATTCATTATTTTTGCTGCAAAAACTGGGAGCACAGAGTCGAGAAATAGTTTGTGATCAGGATTATCAGTTTGGTATGGGAGCATTTCAAATGCAACTTCTAGGATACGGATATCATATTTGTCTACGTCCTTTAGGTCGGCGTAAGTTAAAGTTCCATTAACTGCTCGTTCTATATTATCTTCGTATTTTTCTACCAAAGCATCCGTAATTTGCTTGTTCGTAGTCGTGTATATTTTCTTAGCAATGTTTTGCTTCCTTACTTCTTCGCGAGC
>DAOLHH010000059.1:0-5769 GCA_035329185.1 Candidatus Saccharimonadota bacterium
GTTGTCAATGCATGAAAACCAAATGCATTGATGAAAGGTACCCCTGGTGCTGAAAGTCGTCCACCTAGATACGGTCCAAGAACAAATCCTATCCCGAACATAGCGCCTATAAGTCCATAGTTGCGTGTGCGATTCTGCGCTGTACTGACGTCTCCAATGACCGCGCGTGCAACTGCAATATTTCCCCCTGTTAAGCCATCAATAATACGACCTAAAAATAATATGGGAATATTTTTTTGCAAGATACCATACGCAAAAATCGCATACCCTATCGCGGTACCCGTCAAGCTTATGGCGAGGACGATTTTTCTCCCATGCTTATCCGACAATTGCCCCAGCACTGGTGCTGCAAAAAAGGTACAAATCGAGTAGAGTCCTGATAACCAGCCCACCATAATTAACCCTTGCTTCATAGTCCACGTATCAGGTATAACTCTGTGCTCTCCGACAACAAGCGCTACGAATACAGGTATCAATATCGCGACACCAATCGCGTCCAAGAAGACGGTAAATAAGGCTGCAGGTAACGCGCGCGAAGACTTACTCTTTTCAGTTTGTTCCATTTATATTTCCATTTACTTTACAAAATATAGTTCCTCCAATCATACATTTTTATAAGTGTTTTTGCAATAAAGTTCCTCAATGTGCGATAAATCACATACTTCTTATGTCTGCTGGGTGTATCTTGGCTACATAAGAGGAAACAAACATGATCGAACATGAACATGGACCAAGGCCAACTTTTAATGTAGAAACAAAATCGGTACCAGCTGAGGTTTTTGAAACTACAAAACAACTGCTCTTAGCTGCAAGGGGTATTGGTCATGCAGCACTTTTCGGTATACCTGCCCTGCTCCACGATTATGCGGGATATTTTAAAAGAGATAATTAGTAATGACTAATATCAGAATACGAGCCATACACCAAGAGAGCAGAACTGAAGCACTTTTCTACGAACATCATCCTATGCAGAATACATGCTTGGGATTGCTACAACGTGCAGGTCACCTTCTTGTGGAACAGACACATTATGCGGAGTCTTTGGCGCATGCAGCAATGAATACAGGAAAGAGTATTGTTCATTTCGCACAAAGTACACACTAAAGTACTAGTTGGCTTTAAGTCGATTTTTTTCTAGAAGCGATTCCAAAATCTGCTGTTCACTCGTTGATAACCCCACCAAAATCTGTTGCTGCACTACCTCAACAATATGCTCAGCTTGTCGTAACTCAAATTCACCCATTTCTGTGAGCACAAGCTCTCTTGCGCGTCGATTTCCCATTACCGTACCTATATGTAAGAGCGATTTTCTTTCAAGTATTTTTACTTGGCGACTAATGCTTGCCTCTGTCTGATTGAGGAGTTCTGCTATAACATTTTGTTTGGCAAGATTGTTTCGTGCCACTGCTGCGAGAACTTTGTATTGTGCGAAGCCAATCGACGTTTGATGTTTCAATGCCTCATCGGCTCGCTTCTCTAGCGTAAACGCCAGTTGATGTATATGCCAGTATAGTTCGACGCTCATAATTTGTTTAACCTGTTAAGTAGTATACCACTATAACCGTGAGCGTTATAATCACTTCATATTTTGATAGAGTTGATACCACTCTTGAAGAGACAATGCCTGAGCACGTAAACCAGAATTAATGTGTGAGCGTTCAAGAAGTTGCTCGGCATCCTCTTTTGAAATTGCCAGGCCACCACTGAGCGAGTTACGTAGCGTTTTTCGTCGCTCTGAGAAGCCCGCCTTCACTAACCTAAAAAACTTTTTGGTATCAACCTCAAACAAAGGCTCAGCTTTGCGAGTCAACACGATAACTTGAGAATCAACTTTAGGCGGTGGCGTAAAATAGCGTGCTGGCACCTCGATATCTAACCGGCAATCGTAATAGAATTGAGCGATAACTGCGAGAGTGCTCATTTCACCTGCCTCGGCACAGATTCGTTCTGCCACTTCTTTCTGTATCAGTAATACAGCGACTTGAGGTGGATGATCAGTGTCACATATTGAACGTATTAGATTACTTGTTAAGTAATAGGGTATATTGGCGATAATTTTATAAGGTGACATGAGAGTGCGCAAATCAAAAGTACGTATATCTCCATGCTCTATCTTTACTTGTGAAGTTTTAAATTTTTCTTTTAGTTTTTCTATTAAGTCTTGATCGTACTCAAGCGCCACCACTCTCGCTCCAGATGCGTCCAGTATTTCAGTTAACGTACCAAGCCCTGGACCAATTTCAAGTACGAGGTCCCCTCCTTTTACATCGCCTGCGCTCACTATTGATTCTAGGATGGTTTTGTCATGCAACCAATGCTGGCCTAATTCTTTTTTCGTATCAGTCATTCCACTACCACCACCCTTGAACTTGCCATGCAGCATAAGCTCCCGCCCAACTACCGTATCTCCCTTGAGCATATCCGGTACACCACTGCAGCTGAGTTATCGGATTTGTTAAATAATCTGAACCTGCACTTGCCATTTTACTTGCAGGCAATGCCTGGCAGAGTCCATATGCGCCCGAGTAACTATTAGCGGCTCCTGGTTTCCACCCCGACTCATGACTTACGACATAATCAACATATGCATAATCGGATTCTGCGATGCCAGCAGCTGCCATCAAAGAGGTCTTATCACCCGACACCGTAACTGATGGGTTATAGCTCGGAGTAACGATTTTAGTGCCACGCAGTCGAATTTCTGAAACTGGCTCTTTAATTGTGACGTTTTGTATTTCACGTCTCGCTGTCTCTACTCCATCGGTTTCGGTAATCTCATAGACTACTGCTCGCTGACCATTTATCCCCGCTCGCTCTATTTGGACTTTTCCAGCTTGAATGTCTCCATCGTCTTTTGTTTCTGAACTGTAAGGTATATCTTCTGTGACTACGGCGGTTTTTACACCAGGTTTATTCACGGAAATGAGCATGCCAGATGTAATTTTCGATGCCAGAGACGGCTCCACCGTCTCACCGTCGCCTACACGCACCCCCTCTTTTTCTAGTAAACTTTGAACGTCTTGTTGCGTGGTACGCATTAGCTTAATGGCACCATATAAATTTAGCTGTACTTCAACCGAACGATCAATAACGAGTTGCTCAGATGCCACCGACGCCAAGACATTTTCCTCGACTCGCTCAAATCGTGCGTCGTCTTCTGTATATAAATCTAGGCCTGCTTCCTCGGCAACAAGACGTGGCGCTCGCTGTGCTGTAAGTAATGTAAAGATCCTTTTACCGTCAATTACCTCTACAGGACGAGCACGATAAATATTTACCTGTGTATTGTCTTCAAGGATGAGCGCATCTTGATGAGGCTCAACCAGATCTTCTGAGATCATAGAAATATTTAAACGTTTGATGAGTTCACCAACCGTTCTTGCTCGCGTCGTAACAGTGCGTTGCTCACCATCTACATACAAATTTACAATTCGCGCGTCAGAAGGCCCTTGCGTTGAACCACCAATCATGACGAACAGCATTAGCCCAATGAAGAAAAATGACACAAAAGAAATAGAAGGCACTACCAATGGGTGCTTTAATAGAAATTTTGACTTTTTAAGCACACTTTTTCGTTTGCGCTTAAATCCTGAGATTATTTTCTTTTTTTTCATGGTTATGAACGCTTGCGAAAAATACGCAAAGCGTATCTTATATCATAGCATCGTTTTAAGAAGAAGCCTAGTTCTACCTCTGTTATTTCTTTGTTAGTGGAGCTATCGATGCATTAAGTTTTTTAATGCCACCACGTTTAAAATAGACGGCGACCATATCCCCCTCAACTTCAACAATCTTACCCATACCAAACACCGAATGCTCAACTGTATCGCCTTCTTGATAATCCGGAATATATCTAGGCTCATCATCTTTAACAGCCAGGGCTTTGTCAGCCCAACCAACTAATTCGGGTTGTTTGCTAGAACTTGAGTTGCCGAATGAAGAATTCGTAGACCACCGTGGTGCATACGAAGTATTGTAGTCGCTCGTCTCTTCCACGCACTCGGCAGCTATCTCACTTAAAAATCGGGAAGGCACATTGTGCTGTGATCCACCATACAGCATTCGGCTATTTGCATGGAGCATATATAGCTCCTCTTTAGCTCTCGTCATGCCAACATAGCAAAGTCTTCGCTCTTCTTCCATTTCTGATTGGTCATAGAGCGCCCTGCTCTGAGGGAAAAGCGTTTCTTCCATACCAGCCATAAACACGACAGGAAATTCGAGCCCTTTTGCAGCATGCAAAGTCATTAAAACAACCGCATCGCTGCTGAAGTCTGCCGTATCAATATCGCTCACTAACGATACTTCTTCAAGAAAACCTGATAAACCTAGCTGGCTATATTCTTTAGCTACACTCAGAAGTTCTTTTACGTTTTCAACACGCGCTTCTCCAGCTGGTGTTCCGTCATCAAGATAAGCAAAATACTCAATACGTCGTAGCAATGAATCAATAAGCCCGGCTACTGAAGTGTCTTCCATTATTGCTTGTGCACTTGTAACAATATCATACAGTTCACTGAGTCCTTTTGATGCCTTTGCAGGCAGGCCTGCTTCAGAAGATTTTCCAAGCGCTTCAAGCAAACTATAGTCGTATTGCTCTTGCCATGCAAAAAATTTATTAAGTGACACCCCACCAATACCGCGAGCTGGGACGTTTACGATTCGATCAAAGCTCACCCGGTCATTGGGCTGGAATATAAAACGCAGATATGCCATGACATCTTTCACTTCTTTTCGATCATAAAACCGTTGACCACCAACTATTCTGTACGGTATTCCATAGTGCAGACAGGCTTCCTCGATGCTTCGACTTTGCGCGTTCGTTCGGTACAATATTGCGAAGTCCTGATACCGCCTACTACCGCCATGAACAGCGTTCTGTATACGTCTAATAATGGTCTCGGCTTCCGAACGTTCACTACTTACCGAGATTACCTGAATTGGCTTCCCTACTTCTTTAGCGGTCCATAGCTTCTTATCACTACGCTGTTGATTTTTTATAATAACAGCGTGTGCTCCATCAAGAATAGGTTTAGTACTGCGGTAATTTTGTTCAAGTTTGATAATGCACGTATCACGATAATCTCTTTCAAAATTCAATATATTACGAAAATCTGCACCTCGCCAACTGTAGACTGACTGCCAGTCATCCCCCACTACAGCAATGTTTCGATTATCATTAACTAGTAGTTTTACCAATTTGTACTGTGCGGTATTAGTGTCTTGGTATTCATCGATCATGATGTACTTAAATTGATCGCGCCATCGCATTCGAACCGATTCAACAGTTTTTAGAAGGTGAAGCGTCTTCGCAATCAGATCATCAAAATCAAGCGCACCTGCATCTTTGAGTGCTTTTTGATAGCCAGGAAAAACTTTTGCCGCTGCTTGTTGAGCCGGGCTAAGCGCCGCGTGCTGATATTCTTCGGGCGACAGAGCCTCGTTTTTTGCACTACTAATGAGACTTGCTAATGTACGGGGTGGAAAAGTCTTCTCGTCAATCTGTAGTCTTTTTATTTCTTGCTTTACTGCTGCCTGACGGTCAGCCTCATCGTAGATCACAAACGTACGAGGCACACCAATATGTTCACCATCTTGTCGAAGTAATCGTACACAAATACCATGAAAGGTGCCCATCCACGGCAAAAAAGAACGAGGCGGTTCTTTTGAATAAGTTGGGGCATAACGATTCACAGGTTCATCAAAAATGCGCGGCGCCATATCGGCAACCGACCCCATTTCTTCTTCCCTTTCTACCGTATGCACGTT
>DAOLHH010000060.1:0-5676 GCA_035329185.1 Candidatus Saccharimonadota bacterium
CTGTTTTGGCACTCTCATGTGTTAAGTGCTATAATATGCGCGATATGACAGACCGACAAGAAAAAATCTTACGAGCGATTGTAGAGCAGTATGCGGAAGTTGCCAGCCCAGTAGGTTCTCATTTGCTTGCAAAATTATTCGATGTATCGAGCGCGACTGTTCGAGCTGAAATGGCAGAGTTAGAGCGAAACGGGTATATCAAACAGCCACATACAAGTGCTGGCCGTATCCCCACCGATAAAGGCTATCGACATTACGTCAATAAGACAGCTGAATCTGGCCATCTTGAGACTCCTCAACGTGCTGAGCGTGCACTGACTGCACGAATAGGTGAGGGGAGTGTTCCTGAGCGAACCATCCGTAACACGGTCGATACTTTAGTTGAGCTTACGCACAATCTTGGGCTCGCCACCATCGGAAATCAGCTGTATATGAGTGGCCTGTCTAATCTCTTTGGGCAACCAGAATTTATGCATCCTGGGCAGGTACAAGAAGTTGCTCGTTTGCTCGATAATCTCGAGCCATGGCTTCGTGAAGCAGCGCCAAACGAGCCTCTTAGTGTATATATTGGAAGCGAAAATCCAATTGGGCGTAGTAGCGGCTGCAGTTTAATTATCAGTAAGTTCCGTAGTCCATATTCAGACAAAAGTTTTATAGGGGTTCTTGGTCCTACGCGCCAAAGTTACAAAGATGTCATGGCACTCGTAGAAAATGCCGGACAAATGCTGGAGCGTGCGTTGTATGAATGAAAGATTAATTACCTTTGAGCCTGAATATAATTTACGATGGTTTGATACAACACCGGGTTTTGATTTGCTCTATGCGACATGGAGTGACATTCTTCAGAAGAAAGACATACCAGTAAATGAAAGACAAAATAGAGGGCAACTTTTTGCTATGAATGCTGAAAAAGCACTCGAATTATTGGTAGGTGCCGAAAATGCTGTGCGTACTCAGTATGGTTATGATAGAAAGGCAGTGCAGATAATGAGCAGAATGGCTTTTCAGTATGCTCAATTTATGCCACTAGATCTCGAAGAGGAAATCAGAGAATGACAGTACGTACAGATGAAGTAAGATGGGCTGCATATCTTGTTAATCAAGCTGAGACACTTTGTTCAGAATTCTATAGCCAGCGTATAACCTATTCGGTTGCGGCTGGTCAAGAAAGTACGAAAACCATAGACCAACATCATCGATTTTTAGGAAAAGAAATAGCGCACGCTGCGTTTAATATTGATTGGGGAAATCTGAAATGACGAAAAAAAAGCAGGAAGACGAAGATATACGGCTTGTAGCTGAGCAACTTGCTCAAGAAAACGCACAGCTGAACGAAGCGCTACTTCGAGAGCGCGCAGATGCCATGAATGTCCGCAAGCGAGCAGATGAGGAGCGTACGAAACTCGCCGGTTTTTATAAGGCGCATGTCGTTAAAGAACTCTTGCCTGTGATAGATAATTTTGAGCGTGCTTTAAAGCATCTTCCGACTGAGCTTGAAGGCAATGAGTATATAAAAGGCATCCAAGGAATCGTTAAACAATTTGAACAAACGCTATCCAAAATTGGGGTAACTCGTATTAAAACGGTTGGAGAGCACTTTGACCCTATGGTGCACGAAGCGGTGACCATGGAAGAAGGTGATGGCGAACATGAAATTGTTTCTGAAGAGTTGCAAAGTGGCTATATGCTTGGTGATGAAGTAGTACGACATGCCATGGTACGGGTAAAAGCACAATAGTATGAAAGGCCAGTTCGGAAATAGTCGCCCACATGCTCGGCTACTAGTTTCATGTGAGTCTGAGGAAGTAATAACGGGTGCAGTCAGAGATTCAGTGCTCTTTGGGCAGGATCTTTTTATTATTCGTAAAGACGTAGCAAAGCATCGAATGAGTGCCGAGCAAGGAGTGCGTGCCTTAGAGTTCGATGCGCCACTCGATGCAAACCTCAAAGAGCAACTGCACAGTTGTCTGGGCAAGATAGCATCGGGTACCTGTCAGAATATAGCAAGCTATACGCTTGGTGAATTTTAAAAAAACTTACTCTTCTCTTAAGAATAATTTTTCACGCTGATACTCAGGGAGTCTGTCAGGATTTATTTGAGTAGTGCGCTCTTTAAGCTGAGCAAGGCCAGGCATGTCACTACGTGCGACGATGAAATGTCCAGATGTAGATTCAGACGTTCGCACGAAATCTCCAAAGCTGAGGCCGCCGTCATGTAGATCACGTTCGTGCGGTGATATTTGAGGGGCGTATGGTTGGGTTTTAGGTGTATGCATTGTCATATGAAGTATAGCTTATTCATGTTTCATTATAGCATAATCATAATAAAAATGCAATAGCTATTACATAAAATTAGCACTCTATGCACTTGACTGCTAATTTAGCATTTGCTACCATATTTGGCAGAAGCACACTCAGAGTGCTAATTTAGAAGCTAAAGAAGGGGAATCATACAATGTCTAAAATTATCGGTATCGATCTAGGTACAACAAACTCAGCAATGGCGGTGATGCAATCAGGCAAACCTGAGATAGTCGCAAACAGTGAGGGTAACCGTACGACACCGTCGGTGGTTGCAATTAATAAGAAGGGTGAGCGTCTCGTTGGTGCGCTTGCACGACGTCAGCAAGTGACGAATCCTAAAAATACTATTTATGAAGTAAAGCGTTTGATCGGTCGTAAGTTCAGCGATAAAGAAGTCCAAAAAGACCTTAAACTTATGGGCTATGAAATCGTGAAGAGTGGAAATGCGACGAAGGTGAAGATGGGTGATAAAGAGTATAGCCCTGAGGAAATCAGTGCCATGATTCTTGGAAAGCTGAAAGCTGATGCAGAAGCTTTCTTAGGTGAAAGTGTATCTGAGGCGGTCATCACGGTACCTGCGTATTTTGACGATAGTCAACGGCAAGCAACAAAGGATGCTGGTAAGATTGCTGGGCTTGAAGTAAAGCGAATCATCAACGAGCCAACAGCCGCAGCGCTTGCTTACGGGCTAGACAAGGAATCTAAAGGTGATGAGAAGATTGCAGTCTACGATCTCGGTGGTGGTACGTTCGATGTGTCAATCCTTGAGCTCGGTGATGGTGTGTTTGAAGTAAAGAGTACGAATGGTGACACACACCTTGGTGGTGCTGATTTTGACCGCGTTATTATCAACTATCTCGCAGATGAATTCAAAAAAGAGCATGGTATGGACATTACAGGCGACAATGCTGCCATGCAGCGACTTCGTGATGAAGCAGAAAAAGCGAAGATTGAGCTTTCTACCGCACAGGAAGTCGATATCAACCTCCCATTCTTGACGGCAGATGCTGATGGTCCTAAGCATTTTGAGCACAAGTTATCTCGAAGTAAACTCGAAAGTCTCGTTGTTGATCTTATTGACAAAACTGCGGGTCCTTGTGAAAAAGCGCTTAAGGACGCGAAATTAAGCGCAAAAGATGTCGATGCAGTTGTGTTGGTAGGTGGTATGACTCGCATGCCAGCAGTACAAGCAAAAGTGAAAGAAATTTTTGGCAAAGAGCCAATGAAGGGCGTGAATCCTGACGAAGTAGTTGCAGTCGGTGCGGCTATCCAGGGCGGGGTGCTTGCCGGAGATGTCAAAGACGTTTTGCTTCTTGACGTGACTCCACTTTCACTCGGTATCGAAACGATGGGCGGTATCGCGACGAAACTAATTGAGCGCAACACGACCATACCTACCAGCAAAAGTGAGACGTTTTCGACCGCTGCTGACAATCAGCCACAAGTTGAAATTCATGTCGTGCAAGGTGAGCGAGATATGGTTGCAGACAACAAGAGTCTCGGACGCTTTATTCTAGACGGTATTGCGCCAGCTCCTCGTGGAATCCCGCAGATTGAGGTGACTTTTAACATCGACGCGAACGGCATCTTGAACGTTACCGCTAAAGATAAAGGAACCGGCAAAGAACAGTCAATCACCATTCAAAACAGTGGTAACCTCGACAAAAACGAAGTAGAAAAGATGGCTAAGGAAGCGGAAGCGCATGCTGATGAAGACAAGAAAAAGCGCGAAGCAGTTGAAGCTCGAAACCTTCTTGAAAATGGTGTTTACCAGACTGAAAAGTTTGTGCACGACAACAAAGAAAAGCTCAGCGAAGAAGACAAGAAGACACTTGATGAAGCCGTAAAAACTGCAAAAGAAACGCTTGGCAAAGAAGACGCAGATAAAGACGCACTTGAAGCAGCTGCGAAAGAGCTAACTGATAAAATGATGCCAATCGGAGCCAAAATGTATGAGCAGGCAGCTGAAGCCGAGAAAAACGAAAAAGGCGAAGACAAGACGGACGAGCCAGTAGAAGGTGAAGTTGTCGACGATAAGGAAGACAAATAAATCTATAAGGGGGCCCGAAAGGGCCCCTATTTTTAATTTCTAAGTCATAAGAGGCGACACAAGAACACAGTTTCTCTTGCGAAAACTTAATGTGTGAAGCTATAGTATGTGCTAATGGCGAGAGATTTTGAACAAGTTGTTTTTGATACACGTGTTTGGCTACGAGAAAGTGGTTATAGCCGTGTCGCCCGAAAATCTGAGCTTGGTAGTGGGTTTGGTGTTATCCGGTATGCGCAAACGTTGCTTGAAGAACCAACAGAGGTAGTAGAAGCGTTTGAACATCGTACTTTTCGAGGAGTTCATATGGGTATGCTCGCAGTACGGCCTTCAATAGACACGGATCTTGATCCAATCAATTTTAAATGGCAAGAAACTTCTGGCATGAGTGTTATGACACCACTCACTTATCAGCCAGAACGGTTTGTGCCTCTGTTGAGTTTAACAGGGGTGATACTAGATGCAGTGTATGATCGGCTCGCGCCCGTTGCGGACGCAATAAATTTAGAACGAATTATTAAACGCGTTTCATAAGTTGCTTTAGAAAACCATTAGCATTACTATGGTTCTATAATGCTAATAAAAGGAAATGTATGTTTAAAAAAAGAGGTGGGCAGCAAGGATTTGCTCTAGAGTTCGTTCTAATAGGGGTAGTCTTGTTGGCCGTTATTGGTGCAGGATATTATTTTTTCATTGTCGCTGGACCAAAACAGAAAGTGAATAAAGCTGCGAATGAGTATGTCAAACAATCAGTCGCAGGTGAGTATGATGATGCACTCAAGCTAACGACAGCAGACGATGATGAGGAAGACGCGGTCAAGAAATTTTCTGAAGGTATTGATGATGGTGTCGGGAAGGATGACTATAAGATTTCGAGCACCTCGATAGATGGAGATAGCGCAACTGTTAAGTTCATAGTTGATGATGATGAGGATAAAACAATAAAACTCGATCTCGAAAGGAAAGATGGAGAGTGGCTCATTAGTGGCGTGGTATATAGCCTCGGCGATGTCAAGAATGAAGAAGAATCTTCAAGCTCGTCAGATACGGAAACGACAACCGTTGAAACACCAGCAGCAAATTCATGTCTCCCAGCAGCGGCACTGGATAAGTTCTGGAGATACACTTCCGGGTGGCAGTTCTACTTCCAAGCAGATTCGAATGAGCTGGAATATAGTGAGTCTGTCGCAGTCGACAGTATCAAGCAGATGAAGACCTTCTACGATGACAATAAGCAGTATAACTTTGCGTTTGTTATCGATGTGACATTGTATCTTGCGAACGGCTCCGCTTCCGACGTGCAGCTTGCAAAAGATCGAGCAGGA
>DAOLHH010000061.1:0-5454 GCA_035329185.1 Candidatus Saccharimonadota bacterium
ATACATTGAGTTCTTTTGCGCTAAATACTCCTCTGAATGTCTGCGCCAGCCCTTCTTTGATTGCAGGATGTTCCTGAATTGAATCACTCGTGAATATAAATACCGGTAGTTCTGTTTGTAATTCTCGATAAAAGGCAAGGAGCTCTTTATTTAAAGAGAAATAATCTAAAAACGTATAATCAGGGTCATCCTTCATAAGACGATTATTAAGCTCATTCAAGCTCCCCGCATAATTGTTATCTGTCGGAAAGAGCAAAACGCGGGAGAAATCAGTGATAATTGCTACTATTTCATTCATCCTTAGAATTCTCTCACATATTAGCCTCTCACGTGTAATGTAGCCCCAGCATAAAGCAAGAAAACCGATGCCCCCTTAGCAAAATGTATCGAATCACTTCCGAGGACCAGTCAAAAGTCTTCTTATTCAATAACCACTTTTGACCGCTTGCGTCCCGAGTTCGTGTTGCCTTTCAGAAGACAAGCAAGCTTGTATTGTTTACTTCTGGAATGGCTACCTGTCAGGTACGGAGAAATAAGGTATTAGCTCAGTCGCAGTTTTTCTTGCGGTGCTGATGTAGCGACTCACCCCCTGAAAGACTGATTCGCAGCAATCAGCTTCGTTCGAATCAAGCGGAAAGCCTACCCAAAAGTTTTCTATTTTTAAACTACTTTTGGGCGCTTGTCGTCCTTTCCGCGCGAACGAAGTTGGTATCTGCTAGCGAGTCATGTTCTTTCAGTAGGGTGTCGTTTTTTGCCCCTCGTTTTTGTCGACACAAAATGAGGGTCGTAGGTATGGGCACGAAAAGCCCATGTTACAGATATACGACTGGATATATATTCTATTCCACATCTCCTCCGCACTTTTCCACTAGAAAAAACATTAGCGTTATGTCAATATATTGTCATGGATTGTCCATTTTGCGGAAAAAAATCGTCCGTCACAAACAGCCGAAAACGCGCCGGAAGCACACAAGTATGGCGCCGACGACAATGTTCGGCATGTCGCAAAATATGGACCACATCTGAGCAGATAGATATGTCTACTACACATCGTGTCATCACCTCTCAGAAGCATTACGAACCCTTCTCACGCGACATATTGTTCGAAAGCATAAAAGACTCACTACAGCACCGTAAAACCGCTCTAGACGACGCTACAGCCCTCACAGACACTGTTTTGAGCCTGTTATTGCGCCAATTCAGCTCAGAAATAGAAAAACCACTTATCGCCACCGTCACTCACGAAGTAATAGCTCGCTTCGACCCCGTCGCCGCCGCCGTCTACCAAGCAAAACACTCATAAGATCAAGTTCCTCTTGTAGCTAAACCAGCCTTTGACGCAAAAACCGAGAAACAAGCTCGGACAATGAGCGAGTCATTGCCGAGGACCAGTCAAAAGTCTTCCATTTTAGAAATTACTTTTGACCGCTTGCGTCCCGCAGGCACGCTTATTGGATGAGTTTGTTTCTTCGCGTTATTTGTGTAGGCTGCGGGGTTTTTGCTTCCTTTTTGACCTGCTGCAAAAAGGAAGGCTGGGTGTGGGCAGGCATCGCCCACTTATCTATTCATCATGCGAAGTCACCACACCCGTATCCGTCACCACAGCTTTTTCCGTCACATCAAACTTGCCAAGGTATCTTCCAAACATCAATCGAGTCTGAGAAACAAGCGCAGCAAATGCGCTATAACAAATGGTCGTCACCGGTAGCAGTCCCCACTGGAGCACCATGAAAATAGTTCGGTGTTTCTTATAGCGCGACGGCTTTGGTGGCAGAATCTTAAAGCTTAAATAGAGTGTCACCAAAATACCAAGCATCGCTACCGTCTGTATCCTGCTGGCAATCTGCGGGAGCTGATTGGCTACAAAATTCGTCTGGTGAAACACCCAAGGAATAAGCGCCCCAAAAGCCAAGATAAGTGGCGCGGTTGCCCAACTGAAATGCCCCTCAAGCAGTCTCAAAAACTTAAACCACACATCTGTTTTTGGAATCTTATTCTTCGTAAAGAACCCGTACTTCGCGACATACGCCACATCTGACGCACCCCATGCCCAGCGTCGTATCTGTATAAATTGTGCTTTGAGTGTTCGTCGGTATCCTTTTGCAAGCACCGCGTCCTGATAAATCGGCAAGAAAATCGGGATCACTTCATTCTTACCGTCAAAGGCAAAATACGTGCGCCAAAACTGATGTCCGTCTTCGACAATAGTACGCCTACTCCAGTAGTCAGTCTGAATCAACGCAGCAAGTGGCTGTGCGTGAGCAGAAAAATTGCGCAACATGTGTTGGCGCAAACCTTGGATAAGCATCCAGTAACTGTTACCCGTAGCAATCACCCGCATCGGTGCCGGCGCATCCCAAATGTTATTCGTAAACATCGGTATCGGCTGAAACGACAAATAAATTGGGTCGTGACACACGCTATAGACATAAGACAAGCAAGCAAAATACCCTTCATGCGGGCGGTTATCGGCATCAAGCGTCGTCACCAACACTTGTAGTGGATCAATCTTTAGTTCATCAACAATCTTCGCCAGTTCACGGCCGGTGTAGCTGATGTTCGGCCCCTTGCCTATCACCTCACCCGGCGCATCGATATGCTTCACCGCACGAGACACCCTAAAAATGTGTTCGTATTCCTTCATCAAGGCTTTTGCCTGCTTCTCAACCACCTCACCACCACGTGCTTCATAGGCAAGCAAGACAATCATCTTCTTTGGGTCACCGATGCTGTTCGCCACATTATCCAGTGTTGGCTTCAAGGTTTCTCGTGCTTCATTCCACGTCGCGATGATGACCGCATGCGTTATTTCATCTGGTTTGATACCATTTGGTTCACGGTCAATACGTGCCAAGTTGTTCAAGTGCCACTGTGGCCACTTTTTGTGTTCATCATGCTTCTTCACATCTTCAAATAGTGCCAGCCAGTCAACCTTGAGATGATCCTGAAAGATGCGCCACCCCTGCACCGCCCGCAAATTGAGCGCGACTGCCTTCACGAACCATAAAATTAAGTATGCAATCATGATAATGGCCGCCAAGCCTACATTCCAAATAGCCAGCACAAAAGGTAGCACCAACGCAAACCAACTCAAGAACCCAGGCAACACTTCAAAGAAGCGATACTGAAAGCCTTTTTCTTCGTTGAAAGGGATTTCGTAGGCAAAAGGCTTTTTCATGTTTATATAGTGCTTTCTTTATAACGTACGCGTCAGCGCATTAAATATGATGATATCCATCACCAGCAGGAGCGAACAAAGACCCAGAATACCAATCGCAAGGTGTTTCCGGTGCGCATATAGCTTCATACTCAAAATGATAGAACCAAACGTTACAATCCCTGCAAAGAGAGCAAACTGGTACAAATCAGTTGTAGCACCGGGTATTTGCCCGATTTTCGTCGTATCGCGATACGCCACGATACTCATTGCATTTTCATTCGGGTTAACATTTAAGAGAACGTTGAGTGTCGACAAGATAAACAGTGCCAAATCAGCCCCAATGAGGCCAAGGACACTTCTATCTTGAAAATAATGCTTTGGAATTTTTAACATATAGTGAATTTTCTGTATACAAGTATATAGCAGTAACAGAGAGAATGAAATGGTCCAGATTTGAAGTGACACCTCTAATATTGAGTGGCCTGAAGTGCCTGGCGTGCAGAAGCAATAATAAACTGCGGTGTTGATACATCTATCCGTTGCAGGAGTTGCGCGTGAGCATAAAGTTCATTCATTTCATTAAAAACGTCGTGACGCATAGTCTCGCGTCGCTCATCATCAAGTTTCGCTTGTGGTACCTCCGAAAGATCACACCCCTTATCAATAAGGTGGAGCCTGATAGTCATGTTATAGTCTCTGAAAGCTTCATCTTCTAATGCCGGAATCTCTTCCTGCAGATAACCCATTACAGATTCAAAACGATTCCTCAATCGCCCATCACGAAAGAGTATTGCGTTTTCCGAAATTGCTACGTCTCCCAATGCCAGCGCGGGAAGATGCTCATGCACTTTCTGTAATAATCGGTTCGGGATTGAGTCCCCGTTAACAGAGGCTACCTTCTCCAGAGTTTGTCTTTGTTTGTGCGTTGCTTCACGATCAAAAGATGCCAATGTACCTAATTGCAATCTGCCAGCCTGCTCTTCATTCAGCAAGACGACTGCCCCGTAAGGCTCTGCGTGCCGAGATATGGAGGCGAATTCAGGCACGCCTAAATCAGCTAGGCATAATGCACGACCAAATACGGTCGTTGGCCATCCATTTTTGAAGATGCGCTCTTCGTACGCTTTTGTTGTACCAAAACGTAAACCAAGATTATTTCGTAACATATTAAATATATTATAGCATATTTATTATTTTTTTCAATGTTTATGTCTCATTTAAAAACTCCCTCCAACGGGAGCTGTACTTCAGTCGTTCTGGTGCGGGTAGAGAGAGTCGAACTCTCGTCTTATCCTTGGGAAGGATACATAATAGCCGTTATACGATACCCGCAATATAGAAACTTTCAAAAATCTGGAGCCGAAGATGGGATTTGAACCCACGACCTTTTCGTTACGAATGAAATGCTCTACCAGCTGAGCTACTTCGGCATACTTATATTGTAAATGCTCTACCTCCGCCGGCTGGCGGATGAGTTAAAACGGCATAATTCACTGATTTATCAGAGGTTAGTATACCAGACCCTCCCCTGTTTTTTAATTACTATTTTGCTCGCTTGAAAGTGAGCATATACTAAAATGTATGGCAGAAGAAAGTCCTCAAGAACCTGTACCTGATCCGCTTCCAGAAACAAGCACCGAGCCATCGCCGACACCTGCACCTCAGCTAACCACCAACAACGAACCTCCAACTAACTCTCCCCTCCCCGAACCCGTCCCTCCTCACCCTTCACCTCCTGCGCCAACTGCCACCGAAGAACCGCCCACCGTTCCTCCTCCCGAATCACTACCCCCTCAAGACCCCGAACCCATTTCTCCTCACCCATCTACTCCACCACCACCCGCTAACCACCAACCGCCAACTAATTCACCCCTCCCTCCTCACCCATCACCCTCTAAACCTGAACACCATGTTGAACCAAAACCACAAAAAGGTGCATCTGCTCCACCACCCGCTAACCACCAACCGTCAGCTAACTCTCCCCTCCCTCCTCACCCTTCACCTCCTAAACCCGAGCCCACTCCTCAAGTATCAGATATCAAACCTCAGGTATCAGACGCCGACATTGTTCAATCTTTAACTGATGAACAATTGAAGTTGGCGTCCAGTCTTTACGCCAAAAAGCACCAAAAAGCTCTCAGCCGCAAGGGCGTTGAAGCGCGTCAGGCAATCGCACAAAAAAATATTGCAAGTATTCGCTCGTTTATTGCTCACCACAGCCCAGCGAACAATCGCACCATTGCACGTGCTCTCAACCTCCCACCCCGCCGAGTACAACATTACATGCAACAGCT
>DAOLHH010000062.1:0-1457 GCA_035329185.1 Candidatus Saccharimonadota bacterium
CATGAATCAAATCAAAACATTTAATATTTTCCTCAAAGTAAGTTTGGTGGGGCTTTTGGTACACGCCGTGTACTTTAGTGACTTGCCACAATATAAAAATAAAGCAATCGCGCTCCGAGTGATTTTCTATCCACTCACCGCGCTGGCGACATGGATAATCTGGGCGATTGCCAACCGCAAAACCACCAAAAAAAGCCCGTACCCGCATATAATTGACGCCTGTCTCACCTTTGTGGTCGCGTTTGATTTACTCGGAAATACGCTCGCACTTTATGATGATATTACATGGTGGGATGACGTTATGCACCTGCTCCTTTCTATACCATGGGTGCTTGTTGCGGGCTTTATGCTTAAAGATCTAAAGGTAAGACCGTGGGTACTCTTTTTTCTTGTTGTCGCATATGGTTCGACGAGTCATATCATCTGGGAATTGCTCGAGTATCTAAGTTTTGTACGCAGTAATCCGACTGAATCTCTCACTGCATATCGCGATACAATGGGTGACTTGTCGCTCTCAACACTTGGTACGTTCGTGGGAGCGTGGATGACGGTGGGATTCCTTCGCAAAGACGACTAGCAGGTCTGCTATTACCGAGTCTCTTTACCGCCCATAGCAACGACTGAAGTCATGGCACCGAGGTCCTCAATAGCACTAAACCCAGCATCTTTGAGCATTTTTGAGGCTTGTGCTGAACGATTACCACTTCGGCAATACACGTACAGTTTGGTATTTTTTGCCACTTCTGGAATTGCTCCCGACTGAATATCTGCTAACGGAAGATTTATTGCCCCCTCGATATGGCCTGCAGCGTATTCTTCTGGCGTTCGCACGTCTATGAGCGGTGACCCTGACTGCATATCGACCTGAATGTTACTAAATCGATTCGTCGACTGTGCACCAGCTACCGAAGGTGTTTGGTTTTGAGTATTATTTCCTTCTGGGATCATCATAAATACTCCTATAAGTACTCCTATGCTGAGGAGGCCAATCAATGCAATTTTCATGTATGTTTCCTTTCGATTCGTTTATTACAATTTTCACAACTCCCTCTTATAACGAGACGGCCAGAGATTTTGCAACCTCCTAAAGCTTTACTAATGGTTGGGATGAGTGTTGAAGCCACATCGATATCCCGAATGCCTCCACAAATGTCGCAAATAAAATGGTCATGCTGTGCAAGATTGTGGTCATAGCGCATCGCTCCATTTGCATCAGCTGGAGCGGTGGTGAGGTGGCCTCTTTCATGTAATCGTGAGGTGATACGGTGGATAGTTGTTGCACTAATGGTAGGGTGGTCTCGTTGAATTTCACGCAGGAGCTGGGCATTTGTGGCATGTCCAAACTGGGTAATAGCTTCAACCACTGCTTTTATTTGGGGTGTCGTGCGCGTATTCATGATTATTATTGTAAATAGTTTACAATAATAATACAATGAGCTAAATCTAAGAAAAGGAAA
>DAOLHH010000062.1:1557-5285 GCA_035329185.1 Candidatus Saccharimonadota bacterium
AACGGTATTAATAAAGACCACATTCGCCGTAAGTATAAAATATAGTTATGAAACAGCCCCGTTCAGTAACTGGACAAGTCACCACTGAAGAACTCACCATTATTAAGCGCGAACTTACCACAGTACTGAAGATGGGTATAGCTGGTGATGTTGTTGAGCTTGGTTGTTACGAGGGAGGCTCTGCAGTGTTTATCCAGTCTCTCCTTGAACAGCAACAAAGTGAAAAGTCACTTTGGTTATACGATAGCTTTGAGGGCTTGCCGGAAAAAACGGCTGAAGACGAGACTAAGCTCGGTGCTGAATTTCAAGCGGGGGAACTCAAAGCAAGCAAAGCACGGCTTGAGCGACATTTTCATAAAGCCGGTTTGCATCTTCCAGAAATTAAAAAAGCTTGGTTTTATGAGCTTGATACATCGGATTTACCAGAGCAGATTTGTTTCGCGTTTTTGGATGGGGATTACTATGAATCAATTCTCGATAGTTTCAAGCTTGTTTGGCCGAAACTGCCTAAAGGAGCGGTGGTACTCGTTGATGACTATCAAAATCCAAAATTGCCTGGGGTAAAGCTGGCAGTTGACGAGTGGATTGTGTCGCATGATGGGGCGGGATTGCGCATCGAAAGTTCGCTCGCAATCATTAACGCGTAATACGAATGTACGGTTTCTGGAGATAAAATATTACTCGTCGGTGCTTACGGTCGAGTTTCAGAAAGTGTGTATGCTGATGTACGACCGATTTACGGTTTGAGGCAGGTCCTCGAGCATGAACATCATAGCCGTTGGATTCGTAAGATGCGAGAATATTCACATATTCAACTGCTTCATCACGACTGAAATCAGCAATAGTGTCGGTATGTCGTTTTGGTATGACGAGGAGATGGTCGGTTACGCCTTGCCCATCCCACATAGAGTAGGGGAATATGTTTTCGATAACGTAAAAAGATTTAAATTCTTGCCGAAACTGGTGAGAGTCAGGTGTGATCGCACAGAACTGACAGCCAACTTTTGGTACTTCATGACGGCGATAGTGAGCATAACGTTTTTCTTCTTTCCTTGACCGCGTTGCCATAGCTACCCTAATTGAGCTTCAAGCCATTTTTGTACTGAAGAATCAACGGGCATGACCGAGAGTCTTCCGATACGCACCAGTGCAAAATCATGGCATTCTTTAGCGGCTTTAATGACTTGAAGGTGGAGCGGAGTAGTATATTTTTTAATAAATTTCAGTTTAATCGCCCAACTTCTCCGCGGGTCGTCAGTATTTTCAAAGGGTTCACTTATGACTTCTGCAAGCCCAACGATACTTTTCTCTTTTTGCGAATGGTAAATATACACTAAATCTCCAGGTTTCATTTTCTGTATGTGTAGTATTGCGGCGTTATTGTGTACGCCGTCCCAGATTGTTTCGCCATCACGAGAAAGGTCGTCAATAGAATAATCATGGTCAGGATCTGCTTTGACAAGCCAATAGTTCATGAAACTATTGTACCAGCAGGTACAATAAAGTAATGGGCATTGTAGAAGCACTCGTATTAGGAATCGTCCAAGGGTTAACTGAATTTGTACCTGTTTCCAGCTCGGGGCATCTGATAGCAGCGCATGAATTTTTCGGTACGACAGACAGTACACTCGTGTTTGATGTGTCGCTTCACATAGGGACGCTTATTGCACTAATCATCTTTTTTTGGCGCGATATTATAAAACTATTGACCCATGCATTTGCTAAAAACGATGAAGGGAAATTAGCTCGAATCATATTCTGGTCGACATTTCCTGCAGCTATAATCGGCTATATCGGGTCTGACTGGATAGATGCGCAGCTTCGAAAGCCCGCTGTTGTTGTCGGTACGATGATACTTATGGGTGCACTTATGCTTTTTGCCGAGAAGTGGTCCCAAAAACATGAAAGTAAAAATAAGAAAGCAGTAACCATGAGCGACGGCATTACTATTGGGTTTGCTCAGGCACTTGCGCTCATACCAGGCGTTTCACGATCAGGAGCAACGATTACTATGGGCTTGTTTCGAGGATTGAAAAGGGCAGATGCGGCTCGGTTTTCGTTTTTACTTGCTATCCCTATTACTTGCGGTGCGATCGCAGGCTCACTTCTAGGGGCTGATCCCGGTGAGCTACATGGGCAAGCATCTGTTTTTATAATTGGTATCCTGGCGGCCGCTTGCAGTGGCTTGCTGGCGATTAAATACCTACTCCGTTACCTTTCAAAGAACTCTCTCGCCATCTTCGCTTATTATCGTTTTGCAGTAGCACTTATTGTGTTCATGATGATTGTGTGATTAAGTAAGCATAAGGTAAAAACGAGGGCGCTATGAGTGATCAAGAATCTACAAGTAAATCAAAGAAACTGTCTATATCATTGTCATGGAAGACGCTCAGCGTCGTACTGCTTGTAGTACTGGCGGGGCTTACATATTACACAAAGCCTTGGGAATCCAAGAACACCTCAACTCGAACTATTACTATTGAAGGTGAAGCGAGCATAAAAAGAGTACCTGATTCATTCGTATTTAACCCTTCATATGAAGCAGACAGCCAAGAAGCAATAAACGCGAAAACGACTGAAGTCGTAGATAAAGTGAAAGAACTGGGTCTTGGTGATGCTGGTATTCAAACACAGGTATCAAGCTATGAAGAATATGGTACTAACGGTCCATCAGGAACATACAAGCACACGGTCTATCTAACATTATCGGTGGAAGATAAAGAGTTGGCTCAAAAAATCCAAGATTACCTTGCCACTTCTGGCGCTGTGGGGTCTATTTCACCAACAGTTGGATTTACTAAACCAACCCAACGTGCGCTGAAAGATGAAGCAACTGCGAAAGCGGTAGAAGATGCTAAATCACGCGCGGCGCTCACTGCTTCTAATCTTGGCGTTAAACTTGGGGAAGTTATAAAAATTAACGAACCTGAAAATTTTGATGTTTACCCAATTGCTACGTACGACTCATCAATGTCTATGGAGGGTGGCAAATCGCTTCCTATTAATGCTGGCGAGAGTGAGTATAACTATACCCTGAGCGTTGAATTTGGCATTAGGTAATTGTAGTCGAAATTAGTCTTGCTAAGGTACAATATATAGAATGGCTCGAATATCCAAAGTACGAACTATACTGATGGTGGCAAATGTTGTTGCACTCATTGGTTTTGCTGGAACTTCCGTTTATTTCTTCACGAAGTATCGGAATGAAAAAGAACAGAACGGTTTAACGAGCGAGCAAAAGAATAAGAAGCTCGTTGAAGAGATTAATAAAGTGTACGATTTACCTGAAGAAGAACCGGTGGTTGCCGTTGTAACCGATCCTGAAGAGTTCAAAAAGCAGTACACGGCATTTGATAACGCAGTCTCTGGTGATTACTTACTCTTTTTCCGAAAAGCGCGACTAAATGTACTTTATAGACAGTCTGAAAAAAAAGTAGTAAAAACTGCTGATGTTATCGTACCAATCACCGTTGAAATCATAGGCTCAGACAGTGCTATGGCAAAGGCCGAAGAAAGCTTGAAGGAATTTGGCACTCAGATTACGGTGGTTAAGACAAAGACCGATGGTATCACCCAGAACTTTGTATTTGATGTGGACAGTGACCAAAAAGCAGAAACAGACAGTATTGCGAAACAACTAAGTTACGAAGTCGGCACAACATTGCCAGCTGGTTTTACGGCGGGCGCACAGACGGAAATTGTCGTTGCGGTGAGCGGAGGTTCAACTG
>DAOLHH010000063.1:0-4968 GCA_035329185.1 Candidatus Saccharimonadota bacterium
GCTCCAAGTGAACCGACGAATTTAGTTGCACCCCCTTCGGTAATTTCACAAAACTCGTTTGGTTTTGTTTGGGCCCCGCCTGCAACGTATGTAGGTGACGTATCCAATATTACGTATTGCTATACCGTTAACACCGCACCTTCGTCGGGGACTTGTAATTATACTGGCGCAGGCTCAACCGAACTCACTGTTGGCGCGTATGCAACTCAGCCTGGCGTGAATACCATGTTTGTTGTGGCACGTGACGAATCAAGCAATATTAATTATTCGAGCTATGCATCGGTTGTGTTTACGGCGAACACTACCGCACCAGGCATGCCCCTTAATACCGACATTGTTGACGTGTCGATAAAAAATACGTCAAATTGGCGACTAGCGCTGACATGGGATTTGCCAACATCGGTTGGAGAAGGCGTTGATTCCTATAGGATTTACAGATCAACTGATAATGTGAGTTTCTCACAAGTAGGATCGAGTACGAGCACAACGTATATCGATGCCGGTCTAACGCAGCAAAGGTATTACTATAATGTCGCCGCATGTGATAGTACAAATAATTGCGGAGCGGTGGGGTCGACGGTACAAGAAATACCTACTGGTAAATTTACCGCGCCTGCTGAACTGGTGAGCGGGCCAACAATTTCGTCAGTGACAACAAAACGCGCGTCAATTTCATGGTCCACGAATCGTGAAAGTGATTCTAAAATTTCAATTGGTACGCAGAGTGGTAGTTACAGTGCTTCCGAAGTAGGTAACTCTGATCAAGTAAGTGCCCATGAAATACAGCTCGACAACTTGTCTCCTGGTACCACCTACTATATTAAAGCGAAGTGGACGGACGAAGACGGAAATACGGGTACGAGTCAAGAGTCGACCTTTACCACCTCACCGGCACCAGTTATCAAAGAAGCATCAGTGAGTGCAATCACTTTGCGAAGTGCAACGGTAAGCTTTACGGTCGAAGGAGCAAAGAAAGCAATTGTTTATTATGGTCCTGGGGAATCTTTTGGCGGGTATAAGGAGATAAATACATCCGAAGAGGAATCAAGATATGATGTTGAGCTCGATGAGCTCCTTGATGGCACAAAATATTACTACATGATAAGTACAGTTGATGCGGAAGGTGCAGAATATAGAGGCAATATTGATTCTTTCGCAACCCCACCGAGTCCACGAATAACTAATTTGCGTTTCCAGCCTGTGGAGGGAGAACCTACGAGCACCCAACGAGTAACGTGGGACACGAACGTACCGGCAACAAGTGAGGTTAATTATGCTGTAGTTGACGGTGCCGTGAATGAGCTAAAAGATTCTACGCTCACTACGAGCCACGAAATAATTATTCGTGATCTTGCCGATGATAGCGAATATGCCCTGACTGCATATAGTCGCGACGACGCTGGCAATGTGGCAGAATCAGATCGACAGACCTTCCGTACCGCACTCGATACAAGACCGCCTAAAATTTCCGAAGTAGTGGTTGAGTCTACGATTAGGGGTTCAGGTTCGGAGGCGCGAGGACAAATTGTCATTTCTTGGCATACCGATGAGCCTTCTACGAGTCAAGTTGCATATACAGAAGGTTCGGCTGCAGAAGTCTTTAATAGTAAAACAGCAGAAGATACTCGTCTCACGAATGAGCATATTGTGATTATTTCAGACCTACCTACATCTAGGGTGTTTAGCGTAAAGCCGATGTCGAGAGACTCTGCAAAGAACGAAGGTGAGGGCGAGTCAACGACAGCAATTATCGGCAGAGGATCAGACAGTGCCTTTACCATAGTATTTAACACGCTGAAAGCAATATTTGGGTTATGAAAATAAAACCACTCTTTCGAGGTGATAATTTATCGCTCCAATTTGGTTCAGATTCTGAACCGACGGTTGCAGTGAAACGATGCGATATAGAAATACCCGAGGGTGAAATTACGATTATTTACGGACCATCAGGGAGTGGAAAATCTAGCCTGCTCAACATTTTATCCGGCTTGCAAAAACCTACAAGCGGAACGCTATTTTATCGATATGATGATGTATACGAGCGCTCGCTGAATGAATTAGCTTACTTCAGGGCGCAAGAACTCGGAATCGTTTATCAGACAAACTACTGGGTGAAAAGTTTGAATGTCATAGAAAACATTAGTTTACCGCTCTATTTTCTTGGCTTTAGTCGAGTCGAAGCACATAAAAAGGCACAACTCGCACTCGAAAAAGTACGTATGAGCGCATACGCGAAACGATATCCTATTTTACTTTCGGGAGGAGAGCAACAACGTATTGCGATGGCGAGAGCAATCGTTGACGACTCACCGGTCATAATTGCGGATGAGCCGACAGGAAATCTGGACAGTAACAACGGTGACGCTATCATAGAGTTACTTGTCGATTTAAATCGTAATCAAGGTAAAACCATAATATTAGTGACTCATAATATGGAATATTTACCTTATGCGCATCACTTATTACAAATTCAAGACGGTGAAGTAACCAATATTGCACGATCAGACATCCCTAAGACCGTCCAAAGCTTACTGGATGACGTAGAAAAAAGAATAAGTACTATTGGGCGTCAGGGAAAGACGAAATGAACGAGTTAAATAAAAAACATGCTTCTGTAGAAAAGATTATCCTTTTTTCTATTGCTCTACAAAACTTAAGACATAAGAAATTGCGTAGCATACTCACCTTATTCGGAATCGCTATTGGTATCGGTTCGATATATTTTCTGCTTTCTTTTGGACTTGGGCTCCAATTGCTCGTGACAAATGAAGTTGTCGGTAGCCAGTCGATTAAGACAATAGATGTAGTGAGCCCTAACTCGAGCATTATCAAGCTCGATGATATTACGGCACGTCGCATAGGGGATATATCTGAAGTCGAACAAACTGGAAGTGCATACTACTTTCCTGGTAGTTTAAAGCTAAACAACAGCGAATCAGATGTCATTGTGTATGGTGTAGATGCGGGGTACCAAGACCTTACGAATCTTAACCTCATAAGTGGCGAACTTCCAAATAATGATGGTACAGATGAAGGTGCTAAAGCGGTATTAAATATAGCTTCCCTCGAGTCAATCGGATTATCTGAAAAACCAGAAGAAATGCTCAACAAACAGGTTACTGTCATTGTCCCACTGCAAATTAACGGTGAAGCAAAACAGTTAGAAGCAAATTTTACGATTGGAGGCATAATCGATTCTGGTTCCGGCGCAGAGTTGTTTATACCTGCGAAAGTGTTCCGAGAGTACGGAGTACCGATGCTTTCTCAGATGAAAGTAGGGGTGCGCACGGTGGAAGATGTTGCGACCGTACGAACTCAGATAGAAAGTTTTGGATTTGAGACAACATCACCGGTAGATACATTGAATGAGATAAATGCAATTTTTAGGTATCTTAATTTTGTGCTCATTGGATTTGGAAGTATTGGCATGATCATTGCGGTTTTAGGTATGTTCAATACAATGACCATTTCATTACTAGAGCGTACCAAGGAAATCGGGCTCATGTTTGCCCTGGGCGCACGTTCAATCGATATGAGATTCTTGTTTATGTTTGAGGCAATGTTGCTATCAAGTGTAGGGTCTTTTGTTGGTATCGCAAGCGCAATAATTTTATCTCAAGGATTGACAGTGGTTATGAATATATTCGCGAGAGGTAGAGGTGTTACGGAGAGTTTTGCGCTATTTTCGCATCCATGGTGGCTCATGCTGTCTTCATTGGCATTTATGCTGGTAGTTGGATTTGCAGTAGTGTATGTTCCAGCAAAACGTGCCGAAAAAATCCGACCGATAGATGCCCTAAGACGCGAATAGTATCTTATATCTAATAAGGCTTTTTACTCATTGCACAAGATACAATGGTATTATTTTGTAATATTGACCATCCAATTAATGCCGAATTTGTCTACTACAAATCCAAACATGTCGCCCCATGTTTCTACTTCGAGCGGTTGTTTGATTTCGCCATCTTCTGCGAGTCGTTCAAATGCGGTCATCAAATGCGCTGTGTTATCACCATTGAGTGCTATTGCGATGTTTTCACCTACCTGCAAGGGATAGTCTGGTGCACCATCGGTACCCATAATGCAGATATCTCCAGCTTTAAGTGAGCCATGCATGATTCTATCATTAGGACCAGCAACTTGTGGGCCGTCAGGTGTCATACTTTTAAATGAAAGCATCCCACCAAGTGCACGCTGATAAAATTCAAGTGCTTCTCGCGTACGACCATTAAAGTTGATGTACGGTACGGTCATTGTATGACTCATCGTTAAAACCCCTCCCTAGAAATATAAATCTTTGACACAAGTATGACACAAGTTATGGTTATTTAAAATAACAATAATTGACACAGGTAAAATTCTAATGCTATTGTCTTTTTATAGTATTTACAAAAAAGGGAGTTCTTACAAATGGACGACGAGCAACAGGATCCAATAACCGACGATTCTCAAGGTGGAATTGTTATCGAACCAACTGAAGATACTGGCGTGACTTCGGATGGTGAAGATCCTATTATGTATGCAACCGGTAGCCCAATCGAAGAAGAGGGTGTTTCAACTGGTAGCGAAGATACACCTACATCTGGTGGATCTGGAGAATGGACCGAGCCTACCGACGCAGAAGGGAATCCAATGAGTGGTGGTTCTGGTGAATGGACTGAAGATGATGGTGGTACACCTCCTCCTGTGCCGGGTAATAGTGGAGAGCCTGGTGACTCAGGCATACCAGTGCCAATCTCTAGTCCGGGTGAAGAGGAAGGTGGCGTGCTTGGCGACTCGACTGATGAACCTACTGCACAACCAACTCCTAGACCTCAACAAGGCGCAGGCGCAGGAGGCTCTGGCTCAGGCGGTAACATTCCGCCCATGATGGGCAATGGTGGCCAAGGCGGTGGATTTGGCTCTGGAAGTGGTGGAGGAGTGCCTACTCCAAATAGCGGTGGTCAGCAACCATCGCATGATGATGAA
>DAOLHH010000064.1:0-4956 GCA_035329185.1 Candidatus Saccharimonadota bacterium
TCTTCGAGTGGAACTAGTTTTTGGCGATGTACTTGCACATAATCTGGTCTGCACAATGCTTCTTCAGCGATTGACAGACATGCTTCCGCTCGCATTTCTAATTCCCTCATGTCTCTAGTATATGCCCCTCGTGCGATCTATGAAAAACACTGTTATTTGGGCACGTTTTTAATTCAGTTCTTCTGTAAGAGAGCGGAGGAGTGGAGGGTCTTTTTTAATAGGGGATTTATTGAATCTGATTGAGGTATTTATTTGCGCGCTTTACGACGGCTGGTGATTTGTGATTGAGCTGCACGGTAAGTAAGAGTTTAAAATCTGTGCTTGCTACTGAGCCGTCTAGCACAAATTGAGAAAGTGTATCCATAGCATTTGCGGCGACTATCCAATCTACGTCTGCAGTTGATAGTAAATCCTTGAGCCAATGAATAGCGATTTCTTTCTGAGCTGGCATTAGGTCCACCTGCTGATATATTTGTGCAATATGCCACTGGATTGACGGTTGTGCTGTTCCGGCAAAATCCTTCTGCAGTCTATCTATATATGTTTTGAGCCATTCTGGGTGCACTCTGCAGACTTTTTCTAAGCTGTCAGCAGCACGCATACGCGTCCACGAATTTTCGTCGAACATGCACTGGTAAAGCTCTTCGAGACGAGTTTCGTTGTGTAATACCGCTTCGACTACTTCATGGGCTCTACCAAGTGAATTGCTTTTACCGCCTACGCTGAGCACATCTACAAACGATTCTTTCATGGTTTTTACCTATGCAACCGAAGGAGCACTTAATCAGACCTTCTTTTTTGCGACGCATTTATTATTGTAAGAATAGCTAGGCAAACAGCTGAAGAGTACACCATATATCTTGAAAATGTAACTAAGCTGCCCTGTTTATTGTTTATTAAATCTTTAGGATGAAGTACCGCGCTTTCAAATGCAACGCACCCTTTGTTTTCCAGTGGATCACATTGATACTGGATGTCTGTCCATGCACCAGCAAGTAAAATCCCAATGACGACTGCAGTAACTATTCTAATCGAGAGTTTATCAATGTATTTCATATCTTTATTTTAACAAATCGAAGCACATTAATGGTTGGAGTTGCCATATTCTCGTACAAAATTAAAGTATCAATGATACTGACATTTCGTTTAAGCTCTTTTGGTGTAATCCGCGTATATCCTTGAAAAACTTTGCAAATTATTATATAATATTAATTAATGAAATACAGAGAACTACCGGTTGGTTATAGGATTGAGCTTGATATGCTAGAGTCACAAGCTCGGGAGCGTATTGATTCAGGCATGCTCAGAGATCAAGCAGAGCGGGTGAGGCGCTACGATTTACTAACTTCGGATGTCGGTAAAGCAACCGCACAATCGGAGCATCGATCGCTGTGGGAACGTATAGTTTTAGAGGAATGCTATTTGGTTACGACCATACCGAAACGAACAAACGGTGTAGTCCATGATGAGATTATTTTCCGCGAATTTTTCGATTTGAGCTTTAAACGTATTTTGCCAGTTCGCGAAGGCGGCGGCTTCATACACGAAGGCTTAGTAATTGATAGGCTCTATACGACATTTTGTGGCGATCCTGAAATAGACTCAGAAGTGCTTGCATACGCACGAAAACTGCGCCAAGCTGTCGAAGTTGTGCCGGGCTTACTGTTTTTGAGCCAAAATTATAAGATGTTGCAAACAGAATACTAATGCTCAGGCATCTTTCGCAAAAAAATGCTCCACTACAGCTGCATAATCTCAATATATGGGAGTAGAAATACAAGTATCACCTTATGGTAGCTCATTACCACCAGGAATTTGGGCGGATGATGACCCACTACTAACTGCAATTTTATTAAAAGGTGGAACAGGTGGTTTTGATAAATGGGCGCGTGCTTCATTATCGGTGGAAGAAGCTCGGAGAACGACCGCACTTGGTCAACTCAGCATGTTTGACTTAGAAAACCCAGTCTTCTATCTTTAACCTCATGAAATAATACTGTGCTTTACTTAATATATTAATATGTTATAATCATATGCATGATAGCAAATCATAACAATCATTTTGCCTACTATATCCGCCGCTCGAGTGGTTTGATTTGCTCTGTTTTGAAATAATTCAAAAAGCCAGAAGTAACGCATGACAAGCCGCTCACCAAAAGAGCGGCTTTTTTTAATGCGAAAATCACTAATCAAATCATTTAGGAGAATAAAATGATATCTAGAGAAATAGCGTCGTTTGAAAGAGGACGCATGGAATTTGAAAATATAAACAGGAGCTTGCAAACTCATCCAACTACCCATGGGTTAATGGTTATTGCAGGCCCCTGCGCAGTAGATGCTATAGGACATTTCGGAGCCGATGACAAAGTGCCTAGAGTTTTACAAGAGGAGGCACAGCAGTTAGATGAATTATCACGACAGTTCGATATGCCTATTTTTCATCGCTTGCCAGTGTGGAAACCCCGAACAAATGTTCAAAGTTGGCGTGGTTTGCTTCAGTCTAACCCGTCAGTAGCAATTAATTTTTTGCATGAACGGAGACTCGGGCCAATGCCCATAGCTTTAGAAGTAGGTTCTGTACAACACCAGAAGCTACTTAGTTTTGCGAGTATCGCTTGGATAGGTGCTCGGTCGATTGCAGATACAAGTCTGCATGACATGGTTGTCGGTAATAGTGACGTGCCGATGCTCATAAAAAACGGAGTGGATGAAGATATCGATCACGCATTTAAACTCTGTACGGCGTTAAGTCGCACGAGAAGAACTACACTTGGAAGTGGTGCACCAGTTATGATGATGCATCGAGCTGGTGCTTCAGCTAACCCTAAACAATGGGAGCATAGCATTCGCGTAGCTAACGATATGCATTGGTCACATGCGCAAAATAGCAAAGAGCCACGTCAGGGTTTCTTTATTGACGCTTCACACGGTGCTGAGTTTGCACATAGGCCGAAAGAGGAGACAGAAAGATCACCCGTAGGACAGTTGCGTGCCGCTCACCATGCATTAGAGCTCATAGCGCGTCGCGAAATACCATCTGTTGTTGGTCTCATGTTGGAAACGAGTGATATAAGCTTGGCGGAACACAAAAAAACCGACCCGAACATACCTTTCGCGGAAGGGCTCGAAATAATAAAAGTACTTGGTGCTATTCATCAGAACGTAACGAGAAACAACGCAATCGTTCGACCAAACGATAGTTGTCATATTTAAGGAGAAGAGCTATGAATACGCATCTAAATCTAGAACAAGCCACCGTTTTTACAAATTGGATTGACCCCGATATCCTCGCCTTTAATGAGGGCAGTAGCATCAGCTACGATATCGAAAAGGAGCGAGAATTTAAATCATTTTTTGATAATGATTGGCATACTCCTCAGTTCGATACCCTTCGACAGCGATGGGGTGCTTATATTGAGAGCGATAATCCTCATGCAAGGGTGCTTGCGAAAACAGCACTGTGGTCTGTGATCCAGTTAAAAACTGCACAGAATCGTGCATTAACAATGAAAGAAGTAGAAGAAGGAGTAAAATCATGTCAAATTTAGTTCGTGAACTTTTCCCAGACTTACCTGAGCGATGTCAATAATGTCCAGGGATAGAAACTATAGTAAAAAATATTTCTGATAGTCTTAATTTCGTGGCCCATATTGGGGGCACGGCGCTCGATATAGAAAACGGAGAAAGATCAGAAGGTAACCCCGAAGGTTTTTCTAGAGTTGCCCATACTGCAGGGAATAGGGCATTAGATCAATTATCTGATGCAACAAATCTCGTAAGCAAACTCACCAATGCATGCGCTGATGGTGTACTTGAGTTCGATGTAAACTTGCCCGCAAAAAAGCAAAAGTTCAGAAATCGGACGGGCAATAGCGAGCGAGTTTCACTTTGTAGTAGTCTCGCGCCGGAGGCACTATTAGTACACTCACAGAGCCAGATACACTTGAGACTCGCGCGGAGTGTAAGCAATGAGTAGAAAAATATAGATTAGTGCGACAGGTGCAATGTATCCAGACTTTAAAGAATTTGAGAGTCCGTTGACAAATACCAATTTAAGACCCCGCTTACGCGAGGTTTTAAATTGGTGCTGGATAGTTGACTCATTTCAATCATCGGTAATTGAGCAATACCACAATCAAAAACTTAATAACCTTGTAAATCTATTCAATTTATCAGGAGAATTACTCTCTAAACGAGTTAGTTATAAACTCTACACTTTTATTAATAATCTCTTCCGCTTGGGTATAGCTCCAGCTGCTGTGGCTATAACCTTCAAAATTCTCTATTTTATGATGAATTTGGGCATATTTTGAAATAGCATCTCTGTTTTGCTTGTCAACATATTCGTCGTCTGTACATTGCACAATAAAGGTTGGTGCTTTTATCTCAGAGAGTTTACTAGCTATTTTAGCATCGTAAGCTTCTTGCCAGTACGAAGCCTGCACTCGCTGTCCGCCCTCTTCAATGTATCCATTTTGAGGTTGATTAAATTCTTCGACATTCGGGTCTGGTACCCAAGCTACTATTGAACTAAGTCCATGTAACTCTGAGCCTACTCCAAGAACTGTTGCTCCGCCCATACTTTGACCGAATAGGGCTACCTGAAAACCTTGTTCCAAGTATCTTTTTGCAATCTCTTTGGTAGTTGCGAGCCAATCATTGAAACTAGAATCAAAAAAATCGCCTTCAGAATTACCGCTCCCAAATTGGTCAAAGCGGAGTGATGATATGCCTATTTTGGCAAACCTATTTGCCGCTATTACAAAGAAGCGGTTTGGACCAACCGATGTACCACGATATCCATGACAAAAAATCACTATCCTTTTATGCCCACCGTCATGGAAGGCAGTAGCAATTTGATGACCATTATATTCATCAGTTTTTACTTTTATCATAATATCCATCATAACAAAAAAGAGCCCGAAAAATCAGACACTTTAAAACCATAAGCTTGTT
>DAOLHH010000065.1:0-4840 GCA_035329185.1 Candidatus Saccharimonadota bacterium
GAAGGGTGAGATGAGATCGAGGTGACACTTCTTTTGTGCTTAAGTTGCTTGCAAGTCGATTGATTTTGTTGAGTCTGAGTGTGTATACACCTATAAAACCGGTTAAAATTATCACAATAATTGAAATAAATGTAAGCATTGAGTTAACGACGCGTCGTCGCTTACCTGAAATATCAAAAAAAATTGGTTTCTTATTCACTGGCATTCACCCACTATCGCTCATTGCTCTTACATTGCGCTCTTGTAAACACAATCATTTTTCAACAATTACAAATCATTATATAACAAAAAAAATAATTAAGCAAAAATATTGCAAAGTAATCTTTAGCATGCTACTATGCAGGAAGTTTTCATAGATTTAAGCGTAAAAGAGGCATACGTGAAATCGGTTTACAGGCTGCTGGTTGGGAGCGCAGTACTTGTAAGTATTGTGGCTCTTGCAGGCAAAAAAATTGACCAAGTATCATATTCGGTCGCTAATTCTATCGTAAATAACGATAAAAAAGCGATTACTGTTGCGTTGGTGCAAGAATTCGGATCAAACCCCGCTGCTTCATATGATAGACGTGCATATGCGTATACTCACGCTAAAGAGCTGTATAAGTTCTCTGTAGCTACCTCTACGAATAGCGACACAGTTAATAGCTATGCTCATACAAAGAATCAAAATATTTTTCTATCTAGTAGTATGTCTGTAACCAGCATAATCGCTCATTCGGAAACTGCTTACGCTACAGTCCCTAGAATATTTTAATAAAAATCTATAACCGTTTATACTTGTTCATCAGTACATGGTTTACCTTTAGGTAAAAACGGGAGTGGAGTCTGCACAGACGAATGTAGGTGCATAGACTGTAGTGTGAAGTGTTTACGTGCCTCTTGTACCGTAGCTTTTTTGGTAAGCAAATCGTGCATAATGGCAAATATTTCAGAGATAAAGGGGAGATTTTTGCAGTACACTCTAAGCTCAGACAGTGTTTTTACATAGGATATTCCACCGTGAAATTCAACAAGACGAGTAAGATCATCGGCAGAAATGTAATGAAAAAGTGCAACTTCCACGCAATCTACATGTGAATATGGAAAATTATGCTCAGTAAATGCACGATTAATTTTTATGTATTTCCACGGTTCCACGCCGTTCCATGTAAGCGTATGAATAGTCACTTCATCGGGTTCTCCGAACATGTTTACAAGTTCTCGTGCGGGTTCTCGAGTTTCTAATGGCCAAACTCCTAGCACTGATTCGGCGTCTAACATATATTAAGCTTATCCATCGTAACTAATCACGTACAGAGTTAGAGGTAAACAACTTTACTATCGCGAGAAGCAATACGGAGCCACCCAACGCCAATAGAAAGCTACCAACGTTGAAGCCGTCTATGCCTCCGAGTCCCAGCATTTGACCTATCATGCCACCTATAAATGCACCAATTATGCCAACGATGATATTGCCAATGGCGCCTTGTCGTTCATTCGTAGACATAATGATTGAAGCAATCCAACCAACGAGCGCTCCAAAAAGTATCCAACTTAAGATGCCCATAGAGCCCCCTTATGGTTAAGCTTATCTGCGCGTTTACCAAACCATTTATCACGGGGTATGTATTCATAGCCGTTCCATCTAGGTCGTGATTCAGTTCGTATGCCGTATTTCTCGTTTTTTCTACTCAAGAAACACTCTATCTTATCTGCCAATGCTGGATCGATAATATCGTCCATGTTGTCACCTCCTTATGTTGATACTAGTTGTATCTTAGAGGCTTAGCTAATAATGCGCTGTAAGCTAGGTAACTTTCAAGATGTAAGATAAATTACACAAACGTTTCATTTAAGTACCCTACAATAACTGCTATAGGCTATGATAAGATTTTTAGAACCTCTGATGGACAGATACGCAACACGGACATTTCGCGTGGGATCGACTATCTTATATCAAGGTGAGGTACCAAGGGCAGCATGTATTGTTAAAAGCGGCATTGTTCGTGTGTATAGTATTTCACCCCAAGGTGATGACCAGATCGTAACGATGCACGTTAAAGGTGAATTTTTCCCCGCTTCGTGGATTTACCAGAAATCTACTTCTACATTATTCTTTTATGAAGCACTAACTGACTGTGAGATCGTGTTCGCACCAAGACAAGAGCTCGTTGCATATTGGGATGAAACTGCTGCGAAAAGACGTATTCTACTTGATTACTTTACTACTAATTACGCTGCATCGCTTATTCGCATTAATGCGTTAGAGCAGCCAAAAGCGAGAGATAAACTGCTATATACTCTCTATTTTCTTTGTATGCGTTATGGTAAATATGCAAAAACTGATAAGAAAGTAGAAATACCTATTTCACTCACTCATCAGCACTTTGCGAGTCTCGTTGGCATAACGCGCGAAACTACTGCGATGGAACTAAACAAGTTGAAAAAGCAGCGTGTGATTAGTTATAAACAACAAAGGTATACCGTTAATCTTGAGAAGTTGAGCGATTTGGTCGGTGAAGAAACGTTTCGCGATGTGTCGATTTCGAACTAACGACTCTATTGATAGGGATAAGTATAGTTACTTCAGAACCGTCGCCTTTTTTTGAACAAAAAATGATACGACCATTATGAGCATCAACGATACGCTTCGTGAGGTACAAACCAATACCGCTTCCCGACACCCTGTTCGTGAGCTCATTGGGTATTCTAGAAAACTTTTGAAACAACAGTGGTCTATCTTTTGCCGCGACGCCCACTCCGGTATCTTTGACACTGAGTGCGATTACATCGTCATGTATTTTAATTGATACCCGTATGTCACCAAGTTCTGGTGTGTATTTTGATGCATTTGATAAAATATTTTCTATAGCCATCCTCAAATAAGCTCGATCGCCAATTGTGGTTATACCTTCTTTTGGAGTGTTAATGGATAGAGTTTGCTTTCGTTTGCGTATCATCGGCTCAAGTTCTTCAATCACTTCTTTGGCAAGTGCAATGTAATCGAAGGAATCGTTATCCATTTTAAGGTGACCCGCATCAGCACGGGCTACAAATAACATTTCATTTATCGTTGACAGCTGTCTTTCATTACTTTCGTATGCTTTATCGACGAGCATATGTTGGGTTTCGTTAAGTTTGCCAGCAAACCCATCTCGTAACATGCCTATATATTGTTTAACACCGGTAGCTGGTGTGCGTAGTTGGTGCGATGCCAGCGCCAATAGTTCGTCTTTTGCTTCTTGGACACCAGCTTGCTCTTTTTCTGACAATGCTCTAGTTCTATTTGCTATTAGTAGGTATATAAAACCAGCTATTATACTGCTAAAAATGACACCGCTCAGTATGGTTATAATTGGCCTCGTTCGCACTGAGTCAGCCACAGCTAAGGGTGAAGCATATGCACGAATTTCCCAACTAGCACCTGCAATATCTATCTTCGATTGTCTAATCACGCTATCGTTCGCAGTTTTTATATTTTCACTGTTTGCACTTGAGTACAGAATAACTTGATTATCTTGAACGATATGTACTATCTCAAAGGCTAGTCCGTTCATTGGCTCAGTGACATTCCATTTAATAAAATCTTGAACACGAAATGGTGCATAAACAAACCCTCGTAATCCTGCATCAGTCGCACTCTCCGTTAAAACGTTTTTCTGCGTTGGGGTATACATGATAAATCCTGCTGACTGTACCTCCTGATTCTGATCTTGCTTTAAGACATCCTTATCAGTTATGGACACTTTACCGGTAGTGGATGCTTGTTCCATAGCAGATTTCCGAACAGGGTCGCTGTACATGTCGTATCCTAAAACGCCAGCATTACGCTCATTGAAAGGTTCAATAAAAACTATACTTGTATATAAATCTCGTTTACCTTCAGGTTCAATCTTGTAGTCAACTATGCCACTTTCTCGAATTTTATTTTCATGGCTCTGTTTCTCATTTTCGGTAAGTACTTGCGTAAACCCGATGCCTTGGACGCCTGGGTATCTAGTGTCAATATCTAATGTTTCAACGTATGATCTCCATTCCTCTCTCGTTAAATGTGGCGAAAAGTTTATAATGCTCGACCCGGTTTGTAGAATATTTTCGTATGAGGACATTCGGTCACGGATTGTTGCACCATTTTCTTGAAGAAACTGATCAGCAATGCGGTGCTGTTCGGTTGTAATGTCAGTTCTCGAACTATTCCAGCTAAATAAAGTAACAGCCATAAACGCTATAAATACAATAAATGTAGGTAAGATATGGAGAAATAAAACATCACGTCTGTCTTTCTGGATAGTATCTATATAAAACATATACGAATGCTTTAAGCATACCCGTTCGTTTAACTGAGAACATGTAAAATAACTTACAGGCGATGGGCTTTTTTAGGTGCTGTTATTTAAAGTCTATATACTAACAATCATGAAGGATTCGCTACGAGAAATGATTCATCTTCAGCTAACAAGGCTCGATCATGCTTTGGACGAGATTACGCAATTAGAAGACGTATATCGATCTGTCGTTGATTTTCCATTTCAAGATAAGTTATTTGCGACTTCACTCGATCTGGGTATCGTAGTGCTTCTATTGGTAGATTCTGTTGATGGAATGATTGACCGCATTGCACTTTCGAATACTGAGCTTGCAATGGGGGCTGTTCGGGCATCGGCAAAACCATTTCATGAAATACGAATACCCCTTAATGATGAACAAAACATTATTGCGCAATCAATCAGAAAACATAAAAGTATAGCCACGAATGATTGGAACTTTCTCTTCACACCCGCTCTATCAGCAGATCAAGCACGCATGAACCAGACGAGTGCAAGTGTAGAATGTAGTATTGTGGAACCTTTAATACATGACG
>DAOLHH010000066.1:0-4709 GCA_035329185.1 Candidatus Saccharimonadota bacterium
ATGAGTACACAAACCGGAACTCGTATCAGTGATTCTCAGAGTGAACTAAATGTAAGCAGGGAAACAGAAGAACTTTTAATAGTTGCAGAAGGTTTTGTATCAAATGCGTGGAGAATTGTAGCAGGAGAAATAGGAATACTTCCGCAAGTCAGCCATGATCTCTCGCCGAGCACCATGGCACAGCTCGGAGAACTAGCAACTCATTTCATACCGGACTACAGTCACTTCGAAAAACCTCTAGACCAAAGCTAGCAATTAAATCCGTTACACATATAATCGCTCATAGTTTCTAAATCGTTTTGTTGATTATTTATTTTTCTTCTCGTATCCCAGTGCCAACAATAATATGATTGCCGTTGGCAGTCGCAAGGGTAGCCTGCGCACAGCAGAGACAGCCCAATGCTTGCCCGGTATCAAAATCCGGATTACGTGGGCAATTTTCTGGCACGGTTCCATCGGTTTCCATCCATATTGGATGCGAAGAAGCGATAAACCTTACTTTTTCTCCCCTTGGTGTGTGAGGCTTAATGTAATCTACAAGCATGCCGTCTTGTGCGATAACCACATCCCCGCAATCTATATCTGCATCTTCGAAAAATTCCATATGTCCAGGTGTTAAACTCATAAATTTCTCCTTATATTTCTTAAAACTATTTAATAGCGATGATTTTACCGAGACTATCAAGCACCTGCGGATCACCGTAAACCAGATGGCCAACGACGTCCGGATATTCTATTGTGTGCAGTACTTCCTGTTCTGTAGGGTCGCGCACAAAAGCGAGCTCAAGAGCAGGGTCAAATGGCACCATGCGCTCAAATATATATCCCCATGTTTCTGATGGCGTATTTCCATTGCCAAGATACACACTGCCTTCGCCATGCTCAAGACCAGTGGGAATGTCAATCTCACCATTCGGGTGCCCTTTGACGAGGTAATCATCTGATGTCTCAGATGGTAGCAGTCCTCTAAATCGCGTTACCTTATCATAGCGCGTAATGCTCAGTGTATGGTCGAGCGCAATAAGCGGGTGAGGGAAACTACGAAGCCTATTGTTCCAAACTCCCACACAGCCAGCAAGTGACAAACGCTCAACGCTTACCATCTCAGCCGTACCATCCTTGCGCCACGACGTACCAATATAAAACTCACTCATACAAACCAGTATAAAACGCCCAGCTCACAATAAAAACCGCTCAAGGTTTCTATCGTTTATTCCAGCTTTAAAAAGCCAGAAATCAAGGTTAATAAACCGAATACCTTGAAAGCATTAGCCGTAGTTGATTGAATTGAAGTGTATGGCTCAAGAAACATGGCAGATTCGTCTGTGGTCAGCACTTGACCTACGCCTAGTGCGAGCGATCCAAGCACAATATTACCAATATAGTGATGCCTTTTTTCTTTTTTAGGTTGCGATGCACGAGCTTCATGGGTGTCAATTTCCTGCCCCAATTCTGCGGCGTTGATATCATCTGGTTTATCAAAACTCATAGAGCACTATAATACCAGAATATAACCCAATCTAAAATTGCTCATGGATACTCGTACACTCAAGTTTTATACTAATTTTATGTCCGAATTATTTTTAGATGCAATTGATGACTGCCCAGATTACGATATGTTTGGCGAAGCCATGGCAAACCGTCCAGTTATTGATTTTATTGCGGGCTTGCATCCGGTAGAAAGACGAATGCTTAAAGAGTGGCCTTTTCACTATGCTTGGAGAATCATGGATGAAGTTTCAGGAACCGATACGCAGAAATTTGAGCAATGGAAAAACATGCCAGAAGTTATCAAGAAGGCGGTAGAAGGTATCGCATTTTTTTATTTTAAAGAGCAGTTTATAGGCAAGCATTTTCCGCTCTGCATGGATGATGACGTAGCAAATGAGCTCATCGACGAGGGCCTTGCCAAGGGCCCGACTTTTTTCGTGAGTGGCGACGAAGAGTCAACCGTATGGGTAATGGCAAAAATCTGCCGAGAAACAGACAGATATACGAACGAAGATGAGATTGATGAAATCTATGGCTCTAGTAGCGATTTACGAATTAGGCTCCGCCAGCTCACTGGCACGCACATATATTTCAACGACCAACTCTACGCAGACTACCTGCACGCTCTCGGTGAATAACCCCCTCAAAAACCCGCCCTACTGGACAAATTATAAAAAGTATGCTATTATAAAAATACAGTTTTAAATAAGAAAAACAAAAAAATAGGAATAAATCATGGCAGTATTCGACTCGAAACCAGACCAAGCAGGCATCCTGCAACATAACCATATCGAAGACCGTACTTTTCCGGTACAAGGTGGGGTATTGCATATAACCGACGGCGAGTTTGAGCATCTATTAAATGTCGCAGATCCCAACGATACGGTGTACGAACTCGGAAGACTCGGTGTAAACCCAAACCCAGACGGTGTCGTGGAGGCGCATATTTACAAGTCTGAAAACCCAGATGATACAAGAAAAGTTTTTGTTTCTACAAATCCAAACGATCCACTCACCGTAGTCGGCGGCAAGCGCGTTATCTAGTTTCTAAAATCACCCAGCAGTTGCTGGTGTCAGTTATGATTAATAATTCAGATAGACCGAAATCTAGTCGCAGATAAAGATCATTTCGATAGTATGTTCAAATATGAATGGTTATTTATTCGGTGAAAGGTCTATTCAGATGGTTGAATTGATTGAATTTCGGGAAGTGTATACGCAGCTATACCTGTCGCTAAGGTTCCATAGACGAGGTCGGTAATATCAGGCGTACTTTGGCTTACTTTGAAGTCGCCAAACAGCTGTAGACCATATCTCGTCTCAACGGCAAGATTAATAATCCCACCCATCGCGAGTCCACCTATAAGCATACTATTTCTAACTCTATCAATGTCGTGTGAGTTTTTCCGTTCTTTTGCAGATCTGTGAAGAGATATTTTTCCAACGATGTTACCAATAATATAACCCGGGAATACTCCATAAGCAGCATTACTTAAATGATCTATAACGTCAATAGGTTCAGGTAAATTGTCCCGAGCTCCGGGGATATCTTTAACGAGGAGTGCTAGAGGGACGACTGAGGCTGAAGCCAGTATCCTTTTTATTGATAATTTAAATTTGGGGGAACTTTCGGGACAATATGGAGGAATCATTATTATAAAATTATAACATAAAACTAATATAAATACAAACACTGATACTAATGTACTATTCAATGCATATACTTGTAGCATGGTACTGTTGATGCATGGATACAGTAAAACACGACAGTGAAACGCCCGCACATGGCCAGCAGGTAATTACTGCATGCGCGTTTATCACACATAACTTTGACGGGGTAGTGAAGGTCTTTTTGCCAAAACGAGCAAGCACTAAGAAATTCTTACCCAATGTATTTGAGCTCGTTGGTGGCCACATCGACTACGGCGAAGATATAGAAGCGGGGTTGAAGAGGGAAGTACGCGAAGAACTGGGCAAAGAAATTACCCTCGGCGATCCATTTGCAGTCTTTACCTACATCAACGAAGTCAAAGGTTCGCATTCAATCGAAGTTATTTATTTTGCAGAATTTATCGGCGGTATCGACGATATCACCCTGAACCCCGAAGACCACTCAGAATACGCATGGCTCTCTGAAGCAGAAGTGCGTGAGCGGGTCCAAGAAATTTCTTCTGACGGCACTAACATGGACCCCGAATACCTCTCCATCCTTAAAGGTTTCCAGAAGCTCAAAGCCTAAATCGTAGCTTCAGCTTGAAGCGTTGGCAAAACGGGAGCAGGCACAAGTGGCTCGTTGTCACTAACCGGCGGGTTTTTAAACGGGCAAGTGAGGTCATCGCGGCAATAAAGTGCTACACGTGTAACCTCTATTGGACGTAATTCATCTTCTGAGGGGTGTGTCATAAAATAGACATGAGCGAAATTGCAGGCATGCGACCCGCACGCGATTGGCACAAGTAATTCCGTGGCTCGACGTAATTTTGTGATATCAGCTGGCTCTTCAATACCAGATGTTTTGACTAAAACGTTATTGCCCCCTCGTTCCACACCTGCTGGCCGTAGGATAAAGTTACCTTCGTTATCACGTTCGAAATTTTTGAGTATCATTTAAAAAGTATAACGTGCCCTGTGCGACTAACCAAAAGCGTATTTCATCTGTAGTGTTAAAATAATTCTAATGCGAATAAACTACCGTTTTCCAACTATATTAATACTAGTTGGATGTATTGTCTCTCTCATTGGGTGGTTCACTGTGGTGCCCATTTTGACAGTTGGCGTCGTAACGTTCCTCGCCGGTTTATATCTGCTGCCGCACTCGTACTGACCGTACGAGTTGACAAAAATAAGCATAAGTGCTATAATCCATTCCATAGTTAACAAAAACAAAAATTTAAGAAAAGAAAATAAAAAATGAATGAAACACAACCCAATATAACGCCAGAAATGCGTCACCAAGGCATTAACCAGACGGCCGAGCAGATTGGACGCGTCGCAAACTTGCTTGCACAACGAACAATGGAATCCCCTCAAGCTGTATCTAGTAGTAATTATGAAGAAGGTGAGCTTCAAATGAGTCGTCAGGTTGATGAAGGTGTTACCGTATCAGCAAAAAGAGATTCAACTGACACAAGTGGTCCTATTATGCACAATGTAAATCGTATCACCGTAGAGATAAAAGGTGAAGACGGCAACGAATATGAAGCAAGTTCTTACTATCG
>DAOLHH010000067.1:0-4647 GCA_035329185.1 Candidatus Saccharimonadota bacterium
CATAGTAGAAATTATCTCCACTTGCTTCTGCTCGCGTACTCACTTGATGAATATACGTTTCATCCTTAAAAACCATTTGAGGGTCCCATGCCATCAGGTTTGAGGGGTCTAAAGATTGGTCAGGATGATGACATGGTCCACCAGCACCTGCATCAAAGTTTGTTCCATCAAAATTGTTATATTTTGCTGCACAGAAATTCGGCGTATTCCATGAAACTGACCATTTTCCATCGCCATCATTGGTCCAGCTAGTTACGACATCCGTTCCGTCGAACCAGGGTTGTTCACCGGGATATGCTTGGAACGTGATACTTTTATTCAAACTCCTCCCCTTCCCATCACGGTATAAACCTCCTCGAAGGACAACTGTACCGCCACTCGAAGGAGAAAGGGATACTGCCTTCGACAATGTTCGTATAGGGCTGGATTCTGATCCTGTGTTAGTATCGCTCCCAGAAGGCGACATAAAGATAGCACCGCTTGGGATCGTATAGTTCGTTGTTGGTACATCTACGCTTACCCCCAGAATCCCAACTGGTCCTCCTGAAGGTTCAAGTTTTTGTCGACTGACTGCCAGATAGCCAGCTACAATATTCAAAGTTGCCAAAACAAACACACCAATAAGAATCTGAAATTTCTTCGTTTTTTGTATCATGATGGACGTAGTATATAAAGTGTAACATAAGAGGTATCTTTGAAGACACGTAGCCAAAGCGTACAATAGAGCTATGCCTGAGACCAATACCAAAACAATAGAGCAACAATTGCTCGCTAAATACGGTGGTGACATCACTAAGATAGTTGAAATTCTTGAACGGCTCAAAACAGTCGAACGAAAGAAAACGCTCAAAAACGATGGTCCGGTCGTAGTGCAACTTGAGAAGACGTCCAAAACATATAAAGTAGGAAGTGAACGAGTTCAAGCTCTAAAAGAAGTCAGCATCGAGATTAAACAAGGAGAATATGTTGCGCTGACAGGGCCGAGCGGGTCAGGTAAAAGTACATTACTGCAGTTGATAGGTGCACTGGATAAGCCTTCGCAAGGAATCGTCCGAGTTGATGGGCAGAATATTTCACGTTTAAGCGATAAAAAATTATCATTATTTCGAAACAAAACAATTGGCTTTGTTTTTCAGTTTTTCTATCTTCAGCCATTTTTAAATCTACGAACGAATCTAGAAGTACCAGCTATGTTCGCGCGTACGAAAAGAGCCGAAAGACAAGCGCATGCTGATAGTCTTGCAGAAAAGGTATCGCTAAATGATAGATTGACGCATTTGCCAAATGAACTTTCAGGGGGCCAGATGCAACGGGCTGCTATAGCGCGAGCGCTTATGAATAACCCTAAGATTATTTTGGCAGACGAGCCGACTGGTAATCTAGACAGAACAAATGCTTTTGCGATCATGGACTTGTTTGATTCTGTCAGAGAGCAATTCGGTACAACTATCATTGTAGTGACACATGACGCGGGTCTTGCTGCACGTGCTGACAGAGAGATTCGATTGCAGGATGGGAGTGTTGTTCAATGATTCGCATTCGTGACGCATTAACTCTTTCGGTTACAAAGCTGAAGACGCGCAAGGTAAGGCTTATCGTTACTACAATAGTCTCAGGCTTATTCTTTATCGTCCTTACTGTGGCTTCACTTGTCTTTACTGGCGTGACGAACAGTATTGAATCTTATGCAAAAGATGGATTTGGTAATCGTTATCTAGCCCAAGTAGGCACTTATTCTAATGTCGAATTTGAGTATATGTACGACAAGAGTCTTATAGAAAGTGTAAAAGAAATCGACAAAAAACTTATAGAAGATAAAAAAGCTGAAGCGAAAAAACTCGGTATAGAATACGATGCGACGAGTGAAATCTTATCAGTAATTAAGGACCCGAATCAGCTCGAGGATAGTCGCGAGATGATTAATCCAACTCCGCAAACCGCATCGATTATTGATACATACAAAGCAGAAAAGTATAAGCAGCATTTCGATAAACTAGATGAGCGCCTCGCGCAATATGAGGTTGAAGGAAAATACTTTGGTGTGACGCTTGCTGGAAATAGCGCGGTAAATGCTGAAGGAATGACGCTCAATGTCATAAAAAATAATGCTGAGCTTACAAGTAGCGGTAGCGACATGTATGGGCAAAAAGGATTTGCATCACTTGCTTCGGGCTTAACGGCAATAGATGCTAAAGTTATCGAGCCCTTTCTACTCGAAGGCCAAACAGCAACACTGCAAGATGATAATTCAATTCCCGTAGTAGCGCCTTTCTCAGTCGTAGAGGAAGCTCTCGGGTATACGTCGCTACCAAGCACCGCAAAGTCAAAAGATAAGTTAGCACGAATCCAAGAGGTGCGCTCAAAAGCAGCGGGATCAACTTTTCAGGCCTGCATACGTAATCAGACGTCTGTTGATAGACAGCAACTTGCAGTTCAACAAGCACAAGATGAACGATTAGGAAAAGATAATAAAGACTATAAAAAGCCCGATTTGATGTATGCTGTTTCTGATCAAGTGTGTAGCGATGTCATCATCTCAAGAGACGTAAGAACGAGCGCTACGAAACGACTCGCAGAAAAGCAAGCTCAGTTTGATGAGAAATTTGGGAAACAGCCTGCAACGCAACGATTGATTACTTTTCGAATCATTGGTGTGACACCTGATTTGCCTGGTTATGATAGCGGATTTAGTGTGAAGGCGATAATATCAAGTATTTTGACATCCAGCGCAGGTATTGGTTGGTTTGTGCCGATAGAAGCTCAAACTTTACTACCGGAATATCAACAAACTTTTAGTAGAGCAGGCGTGCATGCAAATTATCCTGACCAGGTATTAGTAGAATTTTCATCTGCATCAGAAGCGAAACGATTTCAAAAAACAGAAGGGTGTAATCCTGGATTTGCTATAGCTGACTTGCAGGCATATTGTGATGGACAAGGCACTCCCTTTAGTGTGAATAGCTATGGAAGCAATAGCGTCGCTATTGAAGATGCACGCAATGGGTTCGATTCATTTTTCTCAAAAGCGAGCATCGTGGTTGCACTGATATCGGCTATCATTATGATGGGAACTATCGGGAAAGTTATTGCTGATAGTCGTCGTGAAACGGCAGTGTTTAGGGCAATTGGTGCGAAACGACTTGATATTGCCAGTGTGTATCTTCTGTATGCTTTTCAGCTCGGTCTCATCATCGTCGCATTTGCGCTGGGAGTCGGCTACATCCTAGCAAAATGGTTTGATATACATAATAGTGCCTCGATAACTGTCGACGCTCTCACTATCTTTAACTCGCAAGATCTAAAGCGCGAATTTCATCTGATTGGATTTGATGTTATGCAGATTTCAAAAATTATTGGCGTGGTGCTTGCTGCTGCACTCTTAAGCTCACTATTGCCACTCATTAATAACTTAAAGCGAAATCCTATAAAAGATATGCGTGATGAGCGATAATAATTACAAGAAATAAACGACTATGAAAAATATACCAACCTTACCAAACCTTCCAAATATCCCAAACCCACTCCCTACGATTAACCCTTTAATTTTGACGGATATTTTATTTCGTAAAGATAAGAGAGTCGAGCTATTCTTGAGTCTTTCTATGCCAAAACGCATAGAACTATTGAATAAAATGACTCGAACCGTACGTAAAGATATTATCCAATCTATCCCTGAGTCTGAGCTTGTGAGTTTACTCGAATCGCTTGATCCAGATGATGCAACCGACTTGCTCCAACTCATGTCAAAAATAAGGAGAGAAAAAATTCTGCTCCTTGTGAGTAACGAACTCAAGGAGTCCCTTTCAACACTGCTCGATTTCGATGCTGATACCGCAGCAGGACTCATGACGCTTGATTACATTCAAGTGCATGCGAATGACACCATTGCCGTCGTGGCAAAGAAATTCAAACAGCATGAAAAACGAACCGGCCGACTCCCGGTAATTCTTGCTATGAATGAGAAAGGTCTTTTACAGGGCTATTTACCGGTACATCAGTTAGGGTTCGCATCCCCGAAACAAAAAATAACGACATTCATTAAAAAGACGCCCACTATTTCGTATGCGGCAACTCATGAAAAAGTTATTGATACATTTGAGTCAAATCCACATAACCACGTTGTGGTACTGGCAGATGACGGGAAGGTGCTCGGTATTATTTATTCGGACGACGTCATTAAACTTATCGAAGAGGAAGCTGGCGCGTCATTGTATGACTTTGCTGGTGTCCGCGACGAAGAAAGCGTGACTGACGTAGCTACTAAAAAGGTGGGGTATCGATACAAATGGTTGATTATTAACCTTGCAACTGCGTTTTTGGCCGCTTTTACCGTCGGGCAATTTGAAGAAACTATATCAAAATATGTCCTGCTTGCGGTATATATGCCCATAGTCGCTGGAATGGGTGGGAATGCTGCTACGCAAACACTCGCTGTGATGGTACGGGGTATCGCTTTGAAACAGATAAGTTTACGCACCGCCTATAAGACACTCAAGCATGAGGTAGGAGCAGGGTTAGCGAACGGTCTCATAAATGGCTTTTTGGTCGCTTTTGTCGTCATCTTAAAAGATCGTGATTATAAAATAGCGCTCATTTTAGCACTCGCGATGGTTGTAAACCTGGTTGTCGCGTCGATATTTGGAACGA
>DAOLHH010000068.1:0-4561 GCA_035329185.1 Candidatus Saccharimonadota bacterium
AAGCTAGACAGCACACGGCCAAACTTCTATATGCTTGACATCCTCGTCAACCAAGATAAGAAAGTCATTGCCGCTCGAATAGATAAATACTTCAAACACTATGAATCTGGCGACTGGGAAGAGGAGGAGCACCCCGTAATCCTGCTCGTCGTAGCCGACTCATACATAGAGCGAGAAACACTTAAAATGATCGAATCCATGAAAGACAGTAACTACATAGAAGACGATGAGCTAATCTTCATGCTAACCACACAGAAAGCTTTATTCTCTGAAAATAAGAACATCTGGACTGCTAATAATAAAGAGTTGGCCGAACTCTAAACTGAGCCTTTTACAGTCATGCTCAGGACGAACCACTACCAATGTGGGATGTCACACACCTTTGTGGGTTGGAAGTGAATATCTCTCTCAACCTTGAGACCAAACGGGCCTTCAACGCTCTCTAGTTCGCTTAGTGAGAAGTAGCCAAACTCTGCATCTAACCCTTTTACAAAGCCAAAGCATTGATTCTCGCCATCAAACTCGATAACGTACCAAGTCCAGTTACTCCACGGTGTGAAGAACTTCGCATGTATGGTTTTATCTTCCAGTTCTATTTCTTCTGTCTCGTACAGTTTTGGTATTGAACCCATCAACTCTTTAGTTAGTAATTGCATATTCTATCTCCTTTACTTTTTGTAACGAGTGTCGAACCGCGGAGCCGCACGGCCAGTCTGTAAAGGTGGAGATTCCCCTTAAGACACGAAAACAAAAACCCATAAGATATGTCTTATGGGCGAATACTACCTTTACTGACTGGTTCGGCTCGTACACTGATGACACTACGGAAAGTAAAGTCTTTCGTTATCTAGATGCAATTATGAAATAATATTCCTATGAGCTATTCAAAACCCTTTTTAGGCAAGATAGTTACCGTAACAATAGATAGACCTTTAGGCTCAAAACACCCGAAACACGAATTTGAATATCGAATAAATTACGGTTACTTAGATGGAGTTAAAGCACCGGACGGAGAAGATCTGGATGCATACGTACTAGGAGAAGAAGTTCCGTTAAAAGAATTCAAAGGTAAATGTATAGCTATTATTCATCGCAAAGACGATGACGACGATAAGCTCATCGTTTGTTCTGAGGATAAGAATTTTACTGATGATGAGATACGTGAAGCTACTCTATTTCAAGAGCAATGGTTTCAGTCGGAAATAGTTAGATATACTAACGATTAATTACTCAATTGATTCCAAGGTCTTGATTACTTTTTAATGCCTTTCGTGCTCATCATGTGTTGTGCAGTCCTCTAGCTCAACTTCAATCGTGGCATGTTGAATGTCATATTCTTTTCGTAACTTGGCTTTCACGACCTCAACTATCGTACGACTTTGCTTCAGGTCGGCTTCATCAATGGCAATGTGACAGCTTAGAGCATTATACCCAGATCGGATTGCCCAAACGTGCATATCATCAACGGATAATACCTTGCTCGTATCGGTAATAGCCTTGGTTAAAGCGACAATGTCTAATTCTTTGGGCGTACCTTCAAGTAATATTTGTACTGCCTCACGTAGTATTTTGAGAGTGTTGTAGACCAGCAAAGCGGCAATAACTAAACCTACGGCACTATCTATCCACGTTATACCCGTGAGCCAAATAACTAGACCAGCTATGACCGCACCCAGTGAAGATAATGCATCAAACGTCATATCCACAAAAGCACTTCGCATATTCAAGTCTTTACGATTCTTCGATAACACAATAGCGATTGAACCGTTTACGAGTATGCCAATAAATGCAATAATCGCCACAACACCGCCCTCTACAGGGTGTGGGTTGCCAAGTCGCTGGATTGCTTCCACCACGATAAAGGCAGCAACCGCAAGCATTACACTGGCGTTGAGTAAGGCTGCAAGAATGGTCGCTCGTCCGTAGCCAAAGGTTTTACTATTATTAGCTTCACGACGAGCTAGACGGTTTGCTGCAAAGGAAACAGATAAAGTGAATGTATCTGTGAGGTTGTGGGCTGCATCAGCAATAAGGGCAAGGCTACCTGTCAGTATGCCAAATATAAACTCAACTATCGTAAAGGCTGTGTTTAGCACTAGCCCGAACTTTATCTCTTTGTCGTTGTTTTTTATGTCGTGAGAATGTGTCATTACGTCAATTGTAACAGTTTTAGACTTGTTTACCTGAGCTTAAGCCCAAGTGAACGACTGTGAAACTAGGAAAAAACTACCTTTACTGACTGGTTCGGCTCGTACACTGACGACACTACGGAAAGTAAAGTCTTTCAATACCAAACTGTAGCTAACTCATTTAAAACAGGAACCGTCACTAATGACGATTCCTGTATAAGTGAAGTACTACTCTAGTACTTTAGAAAAGATGCTTCATTCGATCCTTGATGCCACCTTCAGAATGACCACCGCTACATGAAGCGGGATCTTTGGTCGTGTTGTACTTCTCAGCAGTCGTTGCTACTGTTTCATACTGCTTTTGTAGCTCGTCCTTCGTGCTAGAACCATAACTAACTAATAGTCGGTCTTTGCTTTCAATGACACGAGTTGTCGGATCATTAATCTCTTCGCCATTGAGAATAAAAGTCACCTTATTAGTATCATCGTTCACAAGAACCTTATTCGAATCATCGAGGTAGCGACTATTGGCACTCCAGCCGATGTTTTGAAAGAAGTTACCCCACGTCACAGCCTGATCTTCAACGTGCACAACATCATTCACATTGTCATGCATATGTGCACGTTCACCGGGAGTTTTAACTTTTACTGTTTCAACCGAACAGGAATTAAGCTCCTCATAGATGAGCGGGTTGCTGAATAGCTCTCGCTCACCATTTACATAGACTGCGAAGTTAGCATGGTAATGCGTTTCAGCAGGGGCTGCGTAGGTTGCAAATCTAACCCCTAAGATAAGTAGAGCACCAATCAGAACACCACTGACACCAATTACTTTTTTATTTACGTGTTTTAACTTTTCCATGGTAGTCCTTTTTGCTTAATTTATTCTTTTACTTCAAACGTGATTGCCATACCTGTTTCAAGGTGTTCAGCAATATGGCAGTGCAACATCCATTCGCCTGGGTTGTCCATGACAACTAAAAGCTCATATGTTTGACCACTTGGAATAGTCATCGTATCTTTCCACTCGATGTTTGTATTGGCTTTGCCATTTTTACTTACAACGGCAAACCGTTGTCCATGTAAGTGAATAGGGTGCTGCATGGGGTGCATCGAATTGGAGTCGTTCTTAATAGTCATGCGAACGACATCGCCCTTATTGAACGTCCATTTAACTGCATCATTAGACTTGTTCGTATCTTGGTCGGTTATCTTCCATTTAACGCCAGTAGCGGTCATGCCCGTGTCCGCCCATTCAATACCTGCTGTTTCAGGATCGACAGTATTACCATTACTATCCATCATCGTGCCATCGGCCATCATGTGCGTTGATGTTGTACCTCCACCCATCATAGAGCCGTCGCTCATCATGTGCCCGCCGCTCATACTGCCTGACATACTGCCCATATCCATCGTCATATCGAGCGACAGTCGCTTGCTGACCGATACTTTACTAGCAAGGCTAGCGATATCATCCATGACATCTTGATTGGTACGAAGCGTAGCGTAACTTGCAACTGACGTAGATACGGCTGAATTCTCGGTGACTTTAACTGTACCTATCGTTGTTAGTACACCTGGCGCATTATTCTTGATTGCTACATTGCCCGCTTTATCGAAGACAACATCAACGATGTAGCGCTCTCCTGGGCTGAGTGTTAGGGCGTCAACGAATCGTTCATTACCAACTCGACCATTATCACTACCAACAACTTTCATCTTCATACCGTTGAGTGCAAAGCGGTATGGTCGCGCACTACTTGCATTGGCTATATAAAAGCGTTGCACAGTATTGGCTTTCACTTCTGTCTGCCAATTTGTTTTACCATTAATCAGCATAAGGTTGCCATATCTTCCCATCAGTGTATGGTCAGCTTTATCATTAAACTGTACGAGCTTACCACTTTCATCAATTAAGGCATCAGCGAGTATTAGCGTCTGTTCATTATCTGCGGCAGGCCAGTAATTGGCGGTTTTTGGTTCTACGACAATAGCGCCATACATACCACTACCTTGCTGGTAGTCTTCACGGATATGTGGATGATACCAATACACGCCTGGGTCGGGGAAGCTCCACTCATACTTAAACGTGTCACCAACCTTAATAGGATCTTGTGACATCGTTGGTGTGCCGTCCATTTTTACGTCCTGACGTAGGCCATGAGCATGAACAGTAGTGTCCATATTAATGTCGTTTTCAAAATTCACAACCACCTTGTCGCCTTGCTTAACACGAAAGGTTGGTCCCGGTATTGACTCTCCGTATGCAAGCATTGGTTGCTTCACGCCATTTAAGTCGTTTAGTACAAAACTAGCTTTAAGGTTGTATACCTCGCCGTTCTTTAAGCTAATCTCTTGCTGAGATTTTGCCGTTGCAAGGTTTTTAGGGACACTACTGCCAGATAGATTGGTTACCCTATGCGTTTGCCAGT
>DAOLHH010000069.1:0-4512 GCA_035329185.1 Candidatus Saccharimonadota bacterium
AATCTGATGAGTGGACGGATGATACCTATCCAGCACTACTTCTCGTATTTCCAGATAGCCGTGTCGAAGCCAAGGCACAAGCCTATATAGAAAAGTTACGAGACGATGCGTATATAGAAGATGGCGATCTTAAGTTTTTAACGACAACAATGAAAGCCCTCCTTGAATCTGCTAATACTGATGTGTGGTCAGGTAGTAGCTCAGAAGTTCCGTCGTCATTACGCATGGGCGTATAGTGAATAAAGAGATGATCTATAACTTCTTCGAAAAGATACTTGTTAAACTCGCGTGGCTGTATGGGTATATAGAAGGCTGGATACGCAAAGATTAAAGCAGTTTTCGTCGTACTCAGGACTTCATAAAACTAATCTTCGTTACATAATTCGCACGGTACGCCTTTATTGGCAACGATCTCTTCGAGTTCTGCATCTGTCATAGAATCGACAGTATCTGCAAGGTCGTAATAGTAACAAGCACAAATAGCCATTAATGCTGCTTTCTCAAGCTTGTCTCGAGCTTCACTGTTTGTTCTAAGGTTAGCTAAGTTCATAGGTGTCTCCTTACTTGATTATAGTCTTAATTGAGCAGTTTTACGTCATGCTCAGGAACAAAATCTTAATATCGCTAACGATTAACTAGTACTCGTCAGCCAACATTATGGTGAGTATTCGGTGGCACTCCGGACTGAGAGGGTCGCACCATCCGGCTAACGCCTCATCGTAGTAATCAATTTTCCAAAATAACTTATGTCCACAGACTTCAAAAGACCCAAAATCATGCTCATCGAAAGGATCGTTATCGATAGTAAATGTATCGAAATCACGCACTTTCATAAAAATCTCGTTTGAGAGAGATGTAAGCTCTAGAACTCCTCTCGTTACTGTGCATCCAGTCATACTTCGACGAAACGCATCGTTTATCTCAGCTATTTTCACTGCTGTTTTATTAACTGCTTTACTGGTGTCCATAATAGACCCTCCTAGTTTTAATGAGAGGTCTTTTTGCCTCTCTGTCAAACAGGCGCGGGCTGGCATCGGCACGTGTCAATGTGGAGCGCCCCCAGGCGCTTGCCCTAGGGACGAACGACATTGATGCGGGACGTGCGCCCGTATACTAAGAAGACAGAGGAAGGAAACCACTACATCACCAGCACTACACTAAATAATGCGATTATTTATTGCTGCTTATCCATCTCTGCTAAGCTATCCATATATGGCTAAAGGCATCATCTACGTTATGACTACGACCGTTACAGGCCTCATTAAAATTGGTAAGACCGGAACGGGCAATTATGCAGAGCGTATGCGATTCTTAGAGGCTAATGGCTATTACAATGTTGCAGGACTCAAACGGTACTTCGCTATCGAGCTCGAAGACTACGACGACAAGGAAAGCTTGCTACATGAAATTTTCAGTAAACATCAGGTAGGAAATAGCGAATTATTTGCTCTTGATCAAGACCTAGCCAGGCAACTTCTATTGTCATTTGACGGTACTGTCATATACCCCGACAACATAAATAAAGAGAAAGTATTCGACGCCGTTGCAACAACTCGTCGGCAAGGTGCACTGTTCAGCTTTTACAAAAAGGGTCTAAAAAACGGAGATGAAATTTCGTTCATAACAGATAAATCGATAGTCGCGAAAGTAGTCGGCGAGCGTGAAGTTGAGTTTGGCGGGCAATACTGGAAGCTATCACCGTTAACATACAAGATATTCCAAGATAAAGGCCAGCTTAATAGTAGCGGTGCGTATCAAGGCGCTAACTACTGGCAGCTAAATGGGAAGAAACTCAAAGATTTACCGGACATTATGGCATAACTCGTTTTCTTGTTACTATCAACATCAGGAGATTCGTGTTCCAGCTTATTGCGAGGAAACAGGAATCTCCTTTTTTATTTTAGTGCTCCTACTACTATTGATAATTGATCTGTGTGTTACATTTTTTGCGAATTTTAATGAATAATATTTAAAAATGTTGCGAATATCGAATGATTTTATCCAAATAATTGACTTTTAGGCATATGTTAGCTAATATCTGTACATGATTGGTACAAAAGATGTTAATAAATACACATCTGCGCTAACTGGCGAACTATTTCTTTTTAACGAGACTCGTATTTTGGCACGATATCTCGTGCAAGGTGAAGATATCAACACACTCCGAAAGCGTAACTTATCTGAGAATTTAATAATGCACAAAGGTGTCGGTAGCTTGAAGCGATCGTCTGCTCCTATTTTTCGAAGGCTATCCATGATGTCGCCTGCCACTTTGCAAGCATTCGCTGATGGTGATATCGAAACCGCGAGGCTTATACTCCTTATTACTGCCGCTAAGTCCGATCAGCTCATACGTGACTTTATTCTTACTGTTTATGCTGACAAGATTGCGCTCAAAAGTGAAAAAATTAATAAGTCAGATGTAGAGCGCTATTTCGAATCTATATACGAAGTTGAGCCCAGCTTGCGAGACCGATCTGAATCGACAAAACGAAACTTAAAGCAAAAACTCATGAAGATAGTAGCCGAGGCAGGTCTCGTAAAGAAGCAAGGCACTGACTACCTTATTACTCGTCCCAATCTATCCAATAAGCTTACAAACCTATTATTCGCTGATGGTGATTCGCAGTATATAAAATGCCTTGGAGGCAACATATGAAAAAGACTATCCAGGATCGCTTAAGAGATCTTCGCGGTATTGTGCGCAGCGGCAACCTAACACAGGGTGGCGGACTAGGCAACGAAGTAAATTATCATATATTTGATTACGATCCGAGCGATGAGCCAGCAGTAATGAGAGAGATCGAAAATATTGCAAGTTCACTGAGTAACATTAAAGTTTTTAACGTTTACGACATTATTGTCGAAATTCTAAAAGAAAAAGACTACCTGGAAAAATCTTTCGAACTCGAACAGAAAAAAGGTAGCGACTTCGTGAACAAAGCAATCATGCGTACCTTAAAAACAGATAGCAAAAAAGGTCTCATCGTAGAAAAGATTGTGTCTAACATTAAGAAGGGCGACGTCATATTCCTCACAGGCATCGGCCAGTCGTATCAGATCATCCGAGCTCACACGCTTCTATCTAACTTACAGAGTGTAATTAACGACAATGATAATCCCGTAATTTTGTTCTACCCAGGAAGCTATGATCATCAGGCGCTAAGCCTATTTAATACCTTCCTAGCAGAAAACTATTATCGTGCATTTAAGCTAGTGGAAAGATAAGGAACACAATATGCAACTACGAGAGTTATACCAAAAAGACATTACCCGCGAGATCCAAGGCGTTATTAAAGTAGACGACGAGCACTCTATTGCCCAGGAACTCGATGAATACATTGTTACCGAAGAGATAGCCCGACACCTAGATACGTTTTTTGAAGCGTACAGCAAAGGCCTTGGTACATCACGAACAGAACAAATGGGTGTGTGGCTGTCTGGCTTCTTTGGTTCCGGTAAATCACACTTTCTGAAAATCGTTAGCTATCTGCTCGATAACCGCGAAGTGAACGGCAAGCGTGCTGTTGACTACTTTGACGACAAAATTAATGACGCCATGTTACTAGGCAATATAAAACGAGCTGGCGAAACTTCATCAGACGTTATTCTTTTTAATATAGACACCAAATCTTCACTCGAGAACACTACGAGCAAAGATAAAGTCCTAGCGGTTTTAGAAAAGGTCTTTAACGAAAAGCTCGGGTACAGCCACATTAATTTTGTTGCCGATATCGAGCGATTTCTAGAAGAAAACGGTAAATACGAAGAATTTAAAAGTAAGTTCGATAATTGGTCTTCTATACGTTCTGATTTTGATTTTAATCAGCTTGAAATTGCCGAAAAATACGCTGAAGTTATGGGTGTTAGCGTAGATGATGCTAATAAGCTTTTTGATAACAGACGCGACAATTACGAAGTATCTGCACAAACGTTCGCAGAACGTGTTCAAAAATATATAGAAAAACGCGGCAACGATCATCACGTTATCTTCTTAATCGATGAAGTTGGACAATATATCGGCAATGACGGCTCACTGCTTCTTAACCTGCAGTCAATCGTTGAAGAACTCGGTGTGCGAACCAACGGACGCGCTTGGGTTATTTGTTCAAGTCAGGAAGCGATCGATGATGTCGTAAAGGGTGTTAAAAAAGATGACTTCTCCAAGATTCTTGGCCGCTTCGATACGAAGATAAAACTTTCAAGCACAGATATCGATGAGGTCATAAAGCAGCGCTTGCTCGCGAAGACAGCCGATGGCACCACAACACTTACATCAACGTATGGATCACGAGAAGCAGAGATAAAGAACTTACTTACTTTTGGTGAAGGCGGTACCTATAAAGCCACCTACCACGACGCAAAAGATTTTGCCGCTACATATCCGTATATCCCATACCAGTTCAAGTTACTCCAAGACACTTACATGAGCATTCGCGAAAAAGGCTTCGCGGGTGCTCACTTAAGTTCAGGAGCTCGTTCGCTACTTGGAGCAATTCAGGAGACCGCCAA
>DAOLHH010000070.1:0-4353 GCA_035329185.1 Candidatus Saccharimonadota bacterium
TTTGTTTTTGTAGTAACAATTTGACATTAGCATATTGTAAAAGCCGGTGTCAAGACACGAATTACATTAATACTAGATAACAAGATTAGCGTAGATTTTTTATTTGAGCTTCATAATCGTCATGCGAATATGCACCAAGGATACCAACGACTCCAGAATTTGATATGGTGTAGAGAACGCGCGTATCTTTTCCGCGACGACTCACCGATAAGCCATTGTAATGAGCTGGATTTAAGCGCCATAGTGTGTGCTGTTGACCGCCTGATTTAAACGGCCTCACGTCAGACAACTTCGTAACGCCATAGTTACGCGTAGCATCAAGCTGTAGCGCTTTAATCATTTTCTTGATATCTGCTTCAGCGACACGAAGCTGCGATGCATCCAGTTTATATTCTGCTGCGTATTGATCAATAACTCTTTGTATGACACTTTCCGGATTGCCTGATTCCATCGCTATTTCACGTGTTGCTATACTCACAAGTCTTGCTAGGGCTACTTGGGTTTCCTTAGGTTTTTTGACCTCTACAGGCTCGGTAATGATATGGTCTTGCGAACCCTTAAAACTTGTCCTTTTTGGCATTTTACCTGTACGAGCACGGACCTCTTGTTCTTCCGCTGTGTCAATCTTAGCTTGTTCGAGCTTCTTTAAATCTTCGATTGAAGGCAAGCGTCGTGTCCGTTTGTAATAACCTTCAGTCAAGCGTCGCAAATCAGTTTCAATATCTCGTTTACGTGCTTGCTTGAAAGCAGAAAATGATTTGCGAACATCTTCAGGCCATTTATCGATTGGCTGATTTGTTAAGATTTTTGCTATGTCAGTGGTAATGCCATTTGCCCTAAGAGAATCTGCTACGAATGTCATAATTTCAGCTTCTTTTTCAAGCTCACCATCCTGTTGATCAATGACTTCTGCGAACTTACCAACAAGCGCATGACTATTATCGGCTTCTATTTCAGCCCCAATTGATTCTATAAGCGAACCTCGACGAGGGTCGTGAACATCTTGAGCTATCATTTCCATTACTGTAGCCATTTCATCATCAAGAGAGGCTTCACGAAGCCAAGACATGAATGTATCAGTACCTGCTTTCTGTAAGTAGCTACCTAACTCATACAAAGTCGTCTTCATTGAAGATTCGACTTTTGCATATTCAGATTCTAGTATCGTAGCTAGTTGGCGCATCTTGTCAAAGATTGCGAGCGAGGTTTTATCTTCATCGGTACCTTGAGAGTAATCAACACGATCAATAGCATATATAAAAGGTGTGTAATCTTCAGCATGCCTATCTACAGCACGAACTCTTGCTGACAGTACTGTCATAAGTAAAACGTCTCTTACTTCATGATTCGTTTTTCTTGCTTTTACTACCCTTCCCGAACCATCAGGCATTTCAACAGACGACCCGATCGTATTTTCAACCACGACATCAGTAAGTTGAGCGTGTTCAATAATCGTATCAATTCCCTTCCATGAATCAGCGTAAGTGTGCGCTGCTCTTGACAACTTTTCTGTCTCTAAGACGGGGGTTATTTCAATTCCTGCTGCCTGGCTGACAAATTGATCCGTAACTTGGTGGTCTTGCCCTATGGTATTTGGCTGAGATGGTCCGACAGGATTAAGGACGCTGTCTTGTATAGCTGGTGGATTACGTCTGAATAAGGCCATGAAAATGAACTCTCTTTTTTAACTAATTTTTATTTTTACTTACGTGTTGGTATAATAGCATATACGCTTATATTTGTCAACATTTGGGTAACAGTTCCGCAGCTAGGCAAAAGTAATAGGTTTTCTACACCTTAAGAGCATCAATCTTAACAGTATGAACACCAGCTATGGCGTATTCTCGCAACCCATTTCTACCAAAAGCGAGAAGATTTTCGCATTGGCCTTTATATCCCTCTTTAGAAAAAATGGTCACTCGTCTGGTATGCGTAAGCTGCGAATATATTGAACGTGCATAGTGCAATCAGATATAGGAGCATTTTGGCGATCTCACGAAGTGTGCTAACCCTACGACTTTCGTAAAAAATAAATGCCAGAGGGACTAGTATGCTTGTTGCGGTTGCCATAACAAAAAGTGCCTGAAGTAGTGCATCTGTAAACGTACAAACTTCCACAACCACAAGACATAAGAACGTCATATAAAACCAGAATTTCTGGTTTCGATTCATATCTGTGTCGTCACCTGTTGATTCATGAACGATTACTGTTTGATTATCGTCTAGCTTAACGATTTGGCCACTGCGTTGCTTTGAAAATATTTTAAGGACAGGCGCGGCGAACAAAAATATGAACATGTATATAAACAAATTCCCCATGTCCGACATATCTAAACCATACCTGTCGTAAGCATTTGGATTGTGTGCAGTTTGATACATGGCATGCACTTTAAATGATGCGAGTACTGTTACAGGTAGCAGTGCAAACAGCGTGTATGCCCTGCCTACGGTCATGTGTATTTTTTTATTCAACAAAGACATAAGCACATTGTAGCAAACCAAACAATCTTACTTATAAGGTGAATCTCGCTCCCCGAGTGAGTCATTGATTTTTTCTATTTTTGTATTATAATATATTATTATGTCGGATATGCGCGTGCCGCCTCGTGTCAGCTTTTTTCAAGAAGCGGGTGAGTTATTTTTGGGGCAATTTACACGAAATGCGGAGCGTGCGAGTGCGCCGGATTTTGCTTTTACAGGACATTTGAATTACGCCAATACACTACTCAGTGACTTTTTACTTACTGTTGCCGGTACTAAAGTGGATGCGCTGCAACTCAACGGCATTATGCTCATCGACGAACTCGGGGATATGGGTGCACCTGAACGTTTCTCAGAGTTAGCACTAATAACAAGTGCAATGAAAGATGGTACTCTGGTGCGAGTAAATGAATATGGGGCTTACCCCTATTCTCTGCGCATCGTTTCGGGCAGAGAACGACTACCTACTGCCGTCCCCGATGAGGATGCGCGTCGGAATAATTTTTCACGCGGGCAGCTCTTGGACGATGACCAGTGCACCGCACTGCTTGGGCTGATTCAGCGTGCAGAAGCGGATATTTCGGACCATCGCAAGCTGATCAATCGACCAGATTGATTCGGATACGTGGCAGAATCGTAAAGCCCTAGATACAGGTACCTAGGGCTTCCGGCAAGAAAAAATAGTTATACTTTTTTAGGCTATTAACGACTGAATGGTCTGTTGTCTTGAAGTAGCGTTTGATTGCTCGTGCTCTTCAACTGCGCGAGCCAAATGATCGGTGGCAATCGTAAACATATCAACCACCTCGTGAGCGTTTGGATCAATGGTTTGGTAGGTTGACTCACCATTTTGTGAGTCCATAATCTGCGCTTTCTTTATTTCATGACTCGTTGCATCGATTTCCATCTGGAAACCACGAGAACCGCGTCTATGAGACAAAGAGATATTGCCAGTTTTTGTCACAACCATATTGGTATCCACCACCTCGCCGTTTTCATCTGTTGATTTAGCATCAAGCATTTGCAAGTTACGAGGGTCATTTTCGTAGTTAGACAACTTTTCGTTAACTGCGAGTTCTACTTCTTCTTCTGTTGGTTCAACGCGTGGTTCTGACACAACACCCACGCGACCCATTTTCATGCCTTTTCTTTGCAATTCAGTACGTACGTCTGCAGAAACCTTATCTTTATCGACCGTTATAAAATCGCAAAAAGATAGTTCGGATTGAACTTCACTCCCCTTCGCATGAGCTATCGTGCGATGGTCAAAGCCACGTGATAGCTGAGCCTCGGGGCTGGGGGTTAGTAAATCTTGGCCGACACTAAAATTGTTCTGGAGTTCTCGCGACCGTTTAATTAAATCTGGTACCGTTCTGTCTACGAATTTACCGGTCGCTTCAGCGGCTGTTGTTTGCAACATTACGTCGCCTGACTTCTCGTAATCAAATAGTTGCGGTTTTGGTAGTTCTGGTGCTGGCTGTGGCATTGATGCTTCTGGATGTAGTGACATTGTGTTTACCTAACTTTTTGTTTTTATTATCAATTAAAATTCGTTTAGCTTATCGATAAATGCGTCGGTCTTACGCTGTTTACGTGCGACTAACTCATTACGCATATTCCATGCAACTTTTGCAGCTGCTTTTCGGGCCGCTCGTACTTCATCACTATGTCCTACCAGCTTATTCTTCTCTTCTAGACTAGTATGAACAGATGAGCGATCCCCTTCTTCGCTTGCTAATCCTACAACTTCTATACTACGACTCGTCTCTCGATTCTTTTGTTTAATTACCCCAGTCGCAACGGGTTTCGTTTTTGTTCTTAAGTACGGTTTATCTTGTTTTGGAACATGACGATAGTAAGAACTTGCTTGAT
>DAOLHH010000071.1:0-4201 GCA_035329185.1 Candidatus Saccharimonadota bacterium
AGAAGCCGAAGCAGCAAAGGATGCAGCGTTTGCAGAAGAAGAAAAAGACCCATACCGTACCTATACAGGTACCTCCACGTACGGTTCACTTACTTATGATTTCCCGAAAACGTGGAGCGTTTATCAAGTAGAAAAAACGAGCGGTACAGTACTTGACTACTATGGACATCCATTTATTGTTAAGGGAACTGGTAAAGAAAACAGCTTTGCATTTCGTGTGCAAGTTGTAGAAACGTCATACGATAAAGAGTTAGCTAAATTCGATGCACAAATTAAAAAAGGTACTGTCACTGCCAGTGCATTTCGACTAGCTAGAGTGCCGGATCAGCTCGGGTCACGTCTTACCGGAGAAATAATCACCGAAAAACAAGGGGTACTCGTATTACTGCCACTCCGCGACAAAACGATTAAGATCTGGACAGAATCAACAGATTATGTCGGCGACTTTGATCAAGTACTCGAAACAGTTTCATTTAATCCATAGTTTTTTTGCTTAAAAAATTGGTAGTAAAAACAACATGACTCTTAGCATTGAGAGTCACGGTATACTGGAGACAGATGAAGAGGGTACAGCCAGTGGGTGGTCGAGATGATTCTAAAGACCTACTGCTTTTGTTGGCCGAAGAAATGAAGCAACCACTTGTTTCAATTATGCAACTCGCTGAAGTACATGGTGTTGGAGCGGGGATAGACATTTTTGCTCGTCAAGCGCTTAGCACTATAGATTCGATCGTCCTCTACCAGCGTGTCGCGAGTGGCCAGCAAAGCCTTCGACTTGAACCGGTTCACATCGGTACGGCACTGCGAAATGTAGAAGATAGTCTCGGAGGCCTCTTGCAGGCGACCGGCTGTCGTACACACATATCCATGCAACATGCACTTGAGCCCGTTGATGCTGATCACGAGCTCTTACTGGCGGCAATAAAAAGTCTATGGCAGGGTTTTATGTCTTTTGTTCCGCATGATAGCATTATTTTTTTTCAAGCAAGGCGTACGTCCAGAGGTATTTGCGTTTCGATAAAAAGCAAAGAAGCACTTCTCGATTCCGTACGATTGACCAGAGTTAATTTTCGTTCAACGCAACCCGTTTCAGCAATGGCAGGAACGTCGGCGGATATCCTGGTAGCGCAAAGTATTTTTAGCTTACTCGGCGCTGATTTAAAAAAAGTATCAGCACAGGAAAACTCAGGTTTTTCAGTGACGCTCCCCCGCAGTAAACAACTCGAATTATGGTAAAAAAACAGCTTCAACGACCACATATATTAGTACTTGACCACCATAAAACCACGCAAAGTACCCTCAGTTCACTCTTTCCGGAGGCGATTGTTTCAACTGTTTCACACGCAAGCCGTGCAGTAGATATTGCAAGCGAGACAAAGCCAGACATTATTATTATGGAACTTTCACTCGCAGGGCACAGTGGTTTTGAATTTCTATACGAATTCCGAACCTATAGCGATTGGACGCGTGTCCCCGTCTTTATATATTCGACGCTAAAGGTGAGTGAGCGGGTCCAGAAATCACGAGCATGGAACCAGTTAGGCATTGTCCGCTACCTCTATAAACCCGAAACCTCACTTGCCTCACTTCGCTCAGCGATTGAAAAAACTGGCGTGTTTACCATATGAAAACAGTCGTTGATCAAGCAATTATTTTGCGTCGAATCAACTATGGTGAAGCTGATCGTATTTTGACACTCCTTACAAAAGAACACGGAAAAGTGAGCTGTATCGCTAAGGGTGCGCGCCGACCAAAAAGCAAGCTTGCCGGCGGGCTTGAACTCTTATCAGTCAGTAGTATTAGTTATATCGAGGGGCGGAGTGAGCTAAAAACTATCGTGTCGACGCAATTAACCACACATTATGGAAATATTGTTAACGATTTACCGCGTACGATGCTCGCGTATGACTTTTTAAAACTCATAGATGCACGTACTGAGCATGAATGCGAGGAAGCGTACTTTACGGTGCTTGAATCGGCACTCGAAGGGCTAAATTCATCGGATACGAACGCTCATGTGACGCATGCATGGTTTTTAGCGTGTATTTTGCAGTTATCTGGCACGCATATGAATATCGAAAAACAGGTGGGCGGTGCAGACTACGAAGAAGATGCGACATATGCATACGATTTCGATAATATGGGCTTTTTCGCACATCCGAGCGGGACTTTCACGCCCAAGCACATTAAGCTTTTGCGACTTTTTTCAAAAGTAAACGCACCGAGTCATCTGTTGCACGTGGCAGGGGCAGGGGAACTGTCTGAAGAGTTGGTGCCACTATTACGCTATGGACTGCAACAAGTATAACAGGGGTGAAGTATTGACAAATATGCTCATGCTTGCTATAATATAAGTATATGGTCCAGCCAGCTTTTCAAAATCAAAATTCAGCATCATCAGCTCAAGACACCAAGCAGGGTCTCGCGCCGGTCCAAGATATCTTCACTGGTGCTCATCTTCAGCTTACGGACAGTTCACCTCAGCTGGATAGCGACGGTAGGCTTAAGCTCGGAGCAATCCAGAGTCAGATTCCAAAGGGCACCCAAGGGGATATTGCGCTCTATCCGGAACCTTTAGAGGCAGTAAATTTCTTACAGCGAGCAAAACGTTGGGGAGAAGGGGTGCTTGGTTTGACTCCCGTACCAAAGAACCCAATGCAAGCCCGCGTCTTAGAACACGGCCCAGATAATGTTGTGCCTGATATGCAACGAACTTTGAACTGGCTTGATACAAAGAGTGCGACAGACCGGCACTAAGCTAATAAATTATCAATAAATTCTGCCATGTTATATCTAGGAAGATTATTTTCATTTGACATTTAAAAATCGAACAAGCAAAATATAAATCATAAGTATAAAAAATTAAAAAAATATAAAAAGTGAGCAACAATCATGGCGACAGTAAAAGATATTGCCAATCTAATAATCCAATCTTATGCTGACAACGGTAAGCCGCTAACATCAACCAATATTAGTAAAATTCAGAGTTTTACTAACTTTTCTGATATGTATACATGGTTGAACTCATATGTGAATAGCGATGATAGTGTACAAACCTTTGAAAGCAACCTTGTTAATAGAGTAAATAACGAGATTCAAGGTGCCGCTAGCGCAAGCTCATCTACTGGACAGCGAATTGGCGGCGTAACCGTAACTCCATCACCTGAAGATGAGTTTAAAGACATGATGGATAACCCGAGTGGGTATGGTGACATAGGTGAAAATCTAGATAGGAGTGCCGGGGCGTTTGTTAGCTCAGTGATACACGGTAGCCCAGAACAGTCCGCGATAGTTTCGGAAGACCAGTTACAAGTTTTAGAACCAGAAAGTAATGCTGCACTTGTAGGTAATCTTATCCACGAAGGAATAGTCAATAGCCCGGCAGTAAATAGCGTCGCTACTATTATTGATGCAGGTATTGGTGCAGCAAGTACGCTCAAATCGGTAGGCGATGAATTGTCGAATGCATTAATTGATGATTTTATGACGGACGATGAAGCGAGAGACCGATTAGCAGATGGGCTAAAGAGTGCTTATCCAGATTTTAGCGGTGATTTATCAGAGAGTGGTAATTACGATTGGTTTATACACCTTGCGCGGAAGTATAGGAAGCTCTCATTAGAAACTTTCAGTGACATTTTACGACAAGATCAATTTGTTCAGATAGCTGTAGCGGGAGCTGGCAACCAGCAACGATCAGATATAAACCCTACAGGCTTTGATGCATTTATAAATTATGCGTTAAGTCATTATAACTCAAATCATCAGAAGTTGATAAACCGCGACTCACGTATAATTGATGAAAATGGCAATTCGTGGGTTTTTGAAGACTATGCGAAAATGCTCTTTAACAGTGGCTATTCTATTCAGTCAACTGACGGATTGGAAGATATAAAGCGTATTTTTAATAACGCCGATATCGACCCGAATGCTCCTGTTTCAACAAGTAGTGTTCCACCTCCAACTCCAAAAACTCCCCACATTATCGGCGACACGAACAATAACGGTTTCTTATCCGGAGCTGAAGCGCTCGCAAAGTTCGACCTAAATAATGACCTTAAGATAACTCGTGCCGAACTTGGCGGCCTCAATGGCCTTGTGGGCGAAGTCACGAATGGCAACACTACGTCTGTTGGCGGGATTCAAGTCGTAAGTCAACAAAGCGTCGATACTGCAAATATCAATAATGACATTAGGAATC
>DAOLHH010000072.1:0-4139 GCA_035329185.1 Candidatus Saccharimonadota bacterium
TTACCCCACGCCATACTTTTGTCTGCAGTCACAAAAGTATGCAAAAAGTCCGCAGCCGGACAAAAAAATAACGATGAACCAGAATCTAAAATCTTCTGTTCCTTGCGGAACGGCAAGCGGTCAAAAGTGGTTTTTTAATAGGAAGACTTTTGACTGGTCCTCGGAAATGATTCAGAAGTTTTTAGCTTCAGCTTCTCGGTTTTTGTGTTTTAGGCTGGGGAGCTACAAGTAATACGCAAGTAAAATCGCTACATGGAAAAGTGCACTATAGGTTGCTTGGTATATTAGCGTTTTGTCTGAATGTTGTCTCTTCTCGGTTATTGATTTAGTCACACCAAAAAGCATCGTTAGTCCGATAACCCATGTGATGATAGTTGCTGTAGTAGATATGTTCGCTTCAGTTGCAATTAGCAGTACGATTGGGCACATTGTATACGCCATCAAATACGCAGAGATGCGATGAACTTTATGCTTCCATCCATAAGTCTCAGGAATTAAAGCTGCCATTAGCATAGCAATTGAGCACACGGAAACGAGAATCTTAAACAGTATTCCTAATTCGGTTTTCTCGGCAAAAGGATACATCAAAAACCAGTAAAATGGTGGCAGGACAAACAACCATAAAATTGCATAATAGATTATTGAGGATTTCTGTCGCGCTGCGTGTTGACTAAATGTCATAGAGCTATTCCCTTTCCACCTCCAAATCAAAAAGAAAAGCCCCGCCCAACAAATAATAATTGATAAAATCCCTAAGTTATTCATTTCAACTAGTAATTTTTCTCAAGCCCGAAAAGACTTTAACAGGTACGAGGCCCGTTCGCGTCAGTTCATATCCTTCCTGCGCGCCCTCCCCTCTATGAATAGGTATGAAATCAAAATGTTCTGCAATTAATTCTTCCTGTAGCATTCTTCCAAGATCAATTCCATAGACCAAAAGAGACATAGCATTTCTGGTAAGTTCCTCGTTTTGATTTCGAAGTGGTTTATATATCTTATCGAAATCAGTAATATCTAAATCCCAGGGACTGACTACCGGGTTAAGTCTGACGTCAGTTATTTTTCTGCTCTCTTCGATATATGTTCTAAAAGCTATGTTGAGATTATGGATAACTGGCTCATATTGTTCCCATAGTTGATGAAGTCTAATTTGGTACTTTTGTATTTCATCTAATGATTCGTCATATTCCTTAACCCAGCTGCTAATTAAACTTCTTCTGCGTGAATCAAAATCAGCTTGAGATTCCCCGAAATTTGCGTGTGAATCAATCGAATTTTTAAGAAAATCAAGTCCTAGAGTCGCCTTTGTTGGAAGAACCGCCAACGAATTCGAAACGTCTTGAATTGAATTCCAAAATAATTCGTAAATCTTGATTCTGAGGTTCTGTTTTAGCACTTTACTGTTTTGTCTTGAGGAAAACCAAGTGGCAGAAATAATCGCAATAAAAGATGTGACTATTAAGCTAAGTATGTTAAACCACACCTTAGAGCTCGCCCCAATTTTTGCCTACGCTCACGTCTACGCGGAGGTTTACACCAAGGCTTGGGTAGACTTGCTCCATGGTTTCTTTCATCATGGCGCTGACGGCTTCGGCGTCTGCTTCTTTGCACTCAACCATAATGCTGTCGTGTATCTGCATGATTTGCTGTGGTCTATCCCCTATTTCCTTTTCCGTTTTCCATTTTTCTTCAAACTGCGCCTGCAGTTTGACCATCGCCATTTTGGTAAGGTCAGCCGCGCTACCCTGAATCGGCATATTTATGGCAGCGCGGTATGCGCCTTCGCGAATGGCGAAGTTACTGCTCTGCACGTCCGGCGTCGGGCGCCGGCGTCCCATGACTGTTTCAACATAGCCACGGTCTTTGGCCTCTGCGCGGAATCGCTCAATCATGCCCTTTAGCTTTGGTCGGACCTCGAAATATTTATCAATAAACTGCTTGGCTTCAGCGTAACTAATCCCCGTGCCTTCACTTAGACCGTGTACACCTTGCCCATACAAGATACCGAAGTTCACTGCTTTGGCAGCGTAGCGCATTTCTTTGGTAACTTCTTCTGGTGGCACGCCCTGAATGAGTGCAGCTGTCTCAGTATGAATGTCTCGGTCTTCGTTAAACGATGCAATCATGGCTTCGTCTTGCGCCATGGCAGCCGCGATACGGAGCTCAAACTGGCTGTAGTCAGCGCTAATGATCATATTGCCCTTCTCTGCGACAAATCCTTCGCGAATCTTCCGCCCAAGTTCCGTCCGTACCGGTATGTTCTGCAAGTTCGGGTCGATGCTCGACAGCCGGCCCGTGGCTGCAATCGTCAGGTTCATGGTGCTGTGGACACGGTGCTTCGCATCTACCATCGTCGGCAGTGGGTCAACATAGGTACTCTTGAGCTTCGTATATTCACGATATTGTTCAATGCAGGCGATAATCGGGTGCGCGTCCTTCAACTTCACCAGCACGTTACTTGCAGTACTGTAATGCCCAGCTTTACCCTTCTTCGTGACGTTCACCGGCAAGCCTAATTTCACAAACAATACTTCGCTCAACTGGCTCGGACTCGAGATATTAAACTCTTGGTCAGCATGTCCATAAATCGTTTGTTCAACATCGCTTATCTGGTCGGCGAGCTGTTCAGAAAGTTCTGCAAAGAACGGCGGGTCGAGTTTCATACCTGCCCGCTCGAGCCGTGCCAGCACCGGTATGACCGGCCAATCGACCTCTTCAGCGAGCTTAATAAGGCTTGTGACTTCACTCATTTGTTCACCCTGCAAATTGGCAAGTTCTCGTATTACCGCGACAACTTCGCCAGCTTTGGAGAGCAACTCATCATCATCAAGATTTTCCAGCTCAACCTCATAACCGAGATCATTACTTGCCTGCTCACTCAGAGACTGGTCGCGTCGAAGTGAATTCACGATAAATGCACCTACCAAGCAGTCATGACTGACACGCGGTAGTGTCTCTACTCCGAGCTCTAATAGTACTTTAAGACTGTTTTTTAAATCGTAACCGATGACTGCAGTCGGTATGATAGTTGAAATCTGAGGTTTGATATCTGAGATTTTACGGAGGTCGATTGCATAACAAGTTTCTGAGTCAGCCAAAAGTAAAATGGTCGGCTTTTCACCGTGCTTTCCCGCACTGCGCGCGTGCAAAACCACATCACCTTCCAGCTTGATACTTGCCACGCCTTTAGCATCAGTCACATGCACCACCGCAGGTACGTGGAGCTCGTGTGTACTGCTTGCCGGGGCTATCTGCTCAGTGTTACTGGCCCGCATCCCCTCCGGTAAGTTTTGCAATAGTGAGCGGAATTCCAGCCGCTTCAATATGCTTGCAAGCTGTGCAGTATCTAATTTATTCACATCCATTTGTTCAAGGTCGAGTGGCACCGGCGCGTCATCAAACAAACGAGCAACTTCCCTGCTCATATACGCAGAATCCTTGCCTGCTTCCAGCTTTTTAGCAAGCGCACCCTTAACCAGCGCAACGTTTTCATACACCCCATCCAGCGTGTCGTATTGGCGTAGTAACTCCGCTGCACCCTTCTCGCCTACACCCGGCACACCAGGGATATTGTCTGAACCATCTCCCTTGAGTGCCTTCAGATCCAAAAATTGTTCAACCCGCACCCCATATTTCTCTTCAAAGCTTTCTGGGTCGAAACGCTCAATATTGGTCAGACCTTTTTTGAGCGCGTACATATGCGTGAGTGGGCCGAGACACTGGAGCATATCAAGGTCGCTACTGATAAGCATTGTCTCGATACCTTCGCTAGAGGCCTTCTTTGATAGTGAGCACATGATGTCATCTGCCTCGTAATCATCATATTCATACAGTGGCCAGTTAAAGGCTTCAAGCACCTCATGAAGTATCGGAATCTGCGCATAAAAATCTGGCGGTGCCGGCTTGCGCCCTGCTTTGTAATCAGGATAAATCGCCAGTCGCTTACGTATATTCGTCTTTGGCTTGTCCCACGCCACGCAGACATAGTCAGGCTTGTAGCGCTTGATGAGCTCAAGCGCCATCGCACAAAAACCGTATACTCCACCGGTCGGCGTGCCATCTTTAGTACTCAAATTCGGCATGGCATAGTAGCCACGATAAAAAACACTCTTCCCGTCGATAATCGCTAACTTTTTCCG
>DAOLHH010000073.1:0-4078 GCA_035329185.1 Candidatus Saccharimonadota bacterium
CATTCTGCGAGCCCAGAATTTTCATGCGTCAAACAAGTTTGACCCTGAAAAGTTCTCTTGCAAAGTGCCACAGGCACTTTTCACTCATAACACCAAAGTTACGATGAGACTTGTCTATATTTGCTCGCATAGAGCTAAAGCATTTGCTCGGCCAAGCTTGGAAAACTCAAACACCCACTGGGTGTTTTCGACTATCGTTCAAGTCTCGCGGACATGCCAAATAAAAAACTCCCAAGAAGGGAGTATTTTATTTGGAGGGCCCAGTGAGACTTGAACTCACGACACCCTGCTTAAAAGGCAGGTGCTCTAACCGGCTGAGCTATGGGCCCATTTAATGGGTAAAACAGAGGTAATTTTAGCAATTAAGTGCGAAAAAGTCAAACTTTCCTCTATTCGATGTAACAGGGGTCATGGTAAAATAGGTCTAGTATGTCTGGACATAGCAAATGGTCTACCATTAAACGACAAAAGGCAGTTACCGATGCAAAGCGAGGTGCTGTTTTTACAAGACTCGGCAATATGATTGCAATTGCTGCTCGTGGCGGTGTAGACCCACTTATGAACTCAACGCTGGCAATGGCGATTGAAAAAGCGAAGGCAGCAAATATGCCACTAGCAAATATCGAGCGCGCTATTCAGCGAGTTTCCGACAAGAGTGCCGCACAATTGCATGAGCTAACTTATGAAGGATATGGACCTGGAGGTGTAGCGATTCTTGTGGAATGCGCGACGGACAATATTAATCGTACATACCCAGAGGTCAAAAACGCCTTTAATAAAAAAGGTGGGAGCATCGCCGAAAAAGGAGCCGTGTCGTTTCAATTTGATAGAAAAGGGGTTATCACAGTGAAGGCGACGGGCGAAGATGCATTGCTTGCAGTGCTCGATGCTGGCGCCGAAGATGCAACTGAACAAGACGGAGAAATGGTGGTATATACCGATCCAAAAGAGCTTGCAAAAGTTCGAGATGCAATTAAAAATCAGGGACTAGAAATCATTGATGCCGAGCTCAGTTACATTCCAAATACGACGGTGAGCGTGGATGAAGAGAAGCAACAGAAACTATTCTCGTTGCTTGAAGCGCTTGAAGACCTTGATGATGTGGTGAATACGCATAGTAATTTGGCATGAAAATACTTGGAATCGATCCAGGTTCAGGAATAATCGGGTTTGGGCTTGTTCATAAAAGTTCGAACCCAAAAATGGTGGATGCAGGTGTTATACGAACTACAATTGGTGATGAAACTGCAAGCAGACTCGTGGAGCTCTATGATTCGTTGAAAGAACTTATAGCAGAACTCAAACCCGATGTCGCCGCAGTTGAAAAACTGTTTTTTGCACAAAATGTGACGACAGCGATGCAAGTATCGCAAGCCCGAGGGGTAATACTGCTCGCTTTAGCAGAAGCTGGAATACCAATTTATGAATACACACCACTCCAAATAAAAATGGCAATGACCGGCTATGGGCGAGCAACAAAAGCGCAAATCCAAGAAATGGTTCGAGTCCAACTTGGCCTGAAACAAAAGCCAAAGCCCGATGACTGCGCGGATGCGCTTGCTTGCGCGCTCACGCACGTCGCGACCCTTCGTGTACAATAAGTATATGATTGTACGAGTCAGAGGCACGATAATTGAACATGACAATGATATGGTTGTGGTTGATTGCAACGGAATCGGCTATGGGGTCCATGTGTGCTTTGACGAGCAACAACGACTATCATCAGATACTAGTTGCGATTTATTTATTGCCGAAATGATTAAAGAAGACGCCCATGAGCTATTTGGGTTTAGCCAGAAATCGCGAAAACAGTTATTTGACCTTCTGACGAGTGTGAATGGAATCGGTCCAAAGGCAGCAATGGCGATACTGAATGTTGGCTCTGAAGGGCAGGTAAGGAGCGCTATTGCGAGTGGTGACACGAAATTCATTAGTGCAGCGAAAGGGGTCGGCAAAAAAGTTGCAGAACGCGCGGTAGTTGATTTGAAGAATAAAGTTGGTTTGCAGGCAAGTGATGATGCGACGGATTTTCTTGGTGCGCCTGCCATGACAGACGACGCTGTTGAAGCTTTGGTGGCACTTGGTCATACACCTCAAGATGCAGTCGAATTATTAAAGGGAATTGATACAACGCTTGCTACGAACGAGCGAATAAAACGTGCTTTAAAGGCGAGAGGATAGACGTGAAAATAGGCGTCGCAGGCAGTATGCAATTTACCGAGCAGATGGTTGCGGTATGTGAATCGCTCAAGAAACTTGGTCACGAACCATTCATGAGTAAGTTTAAAGATGCATACTTAGGTAAAAGTGATGAAGAAAAAGAAGTCATAAAACTGGATCATAAATTTAACTATGATGCGATACGTGAATTCTGGAAGCCAATGCAGGACGCTGATGCGCTCATCGTGGTTAATCTGGATAAGCACGGGATAAAAAATTATATAGGGGGTAACGCGTTTTTAGAGATGGGGTTTGCTCACGTGCTTAACCAAAGAATATTCCTATTACACCCACTGCCAGACATGCCATACTATGGAACAGAAATTGCAGCCATGAACCCCGTTATTTTAAATGGCGATTTAAAGAAGATAGCATGATTGAACGCATAGTCGACCCGAATCAAGAAAGTGATGAACAAACTTCTGAGGAACAGCGTATTGAAAACGTCCTCAGGCCTCGGACTTTTAAAGAATATGTTGGCCAAGAGCGCATTAAAAAGAATTTGCAGGTCGCAATAGACGCGGCAAAGAAACGCGGTGAGCCTATTGATCATGTATTACTTTACGGTCCACCGGGATTAGGTAAAACAACTCTCGCGACGATAATTGCAAACGAGATGGGTGCGCAAATACGAGTGACCAGTGGTCCAGCAATTGATCGGGCCGCAGATCTTGCAAGTATTCTTACAAACCTTGGAGATGGCGACGTGTTGTTTATCGATGAAATACACCGTCTGAACCGTTCAGTAGAAGAGGTTCTTTACTCCGCCATGGAAGACTACGCGATTGACATTATGCTCGGTAAGGGTCCGAGTGCTCGTAGTCTGCGATTAGATGTACCTAAATTCACACTGATTGGCGCGACTACACGTACAGGAGCTTTAGCGGCACCTCTAAGAGATAGATTTGGTATGCTGTATCGACTCGAATATTACAGCCCTCATGAGATTGCATCGATAATAAAGCGCTCAGCACAATTACTCGAAGCTACAATACACGACAATGCAGCTGTATCATTATCTACCCGTTCTCGACTAACGCCTCGCATCGCCAATAGGCTATTAAAGCGTGTTCGAGATTTCGCAGATGTCAATGGTGACGGCATCATTGACGAGAAACTGACCGACGAGGCACTCGCGCTACTCGAAATTGATGAAGTAGGCTTAGACCCTGCCGATAGAATGTTACTGCTCGCAATCATTGAAAATCACGATGGTGGACCAGTTGGACTGAATACCCTGGCAGCCGTCTTAGGTGATGAGGTAAGTACGGTAGAGGATTTTTACGAACCTTACTTGATGCAACTCGGATTCTTAGAGAGAACACCACGAGGGCGAAAAGCAACGCAAAAAGCGTATAAACATCTTAAGAAATCGAAGGCAATTTCAAAAGACAGCCCACAAGAAAAACTGTTATAATAGCGATTATATGCACCCAGCCAGACACAATAGTATGGAACGAGTTGACGCCGATGAATTAAAGTTGGCCGAGGTAGCTAAGCACCCTATTGGGGTAGTAATACTGTATATCCAGGCGGTAGTAGGATTAAGTGTTGCGGCATTTTTAGCATATTTCTTAACACCGGTTGTAGTGACTAATTCAGATGACGCTTTTTTCTACGCGACACTCTTTATGGTTGGAGGGGCATTTCTAACAGTACTTGTCCTTGCAGTTGCTACTTTTATCTACTTTCAGAATCGGTTAATTATGACTGACCGAAATATTACTCAGATTTTACAGTACGGTCTTTTTAATAGAAAAGTATCTCAATTGAATATTAGTAACGTTGAAGATGTTACCGCATTACAAAATGGTGTTTTGCAGACTATGTTCAATTATGGAACGCTGAAGATAGAAAC
>DAOLHH010000074.1:0-4062 GCA_035329185.1 Candidatus Saccharimonadota bacterium
AAAAGTATCGTACGTCGTGAGCGCATGGGTCATATTAGCCTTGCCGCACCCGTTGCACATATTTGGTTCCTGCGTGGTACACCGAGCGCAATTGGACTGTTGTTGGGCATGACGGTAAAAAACCTCGAACGTATAGCGTATTTTGCGAGCTATGTCGTCGTCGATCTTGACGTAGAAGCTCGCGATAAGATGCTTGCCGATAAAGAAGCAGAATTTGCTGCAGCGAAAGAAGCAATTAAAGCACGATACGAGGCAGACGCAAAAGCAGAAAATGCGAATGTAAAAGAACTCGCAAAGATGCAAACGAAAGAACTTGAAGAGCTTGAAGCAGATTTTGCTCGAATTAAAGACCAACTACAAGGACTTGAGATTCGTGGCCTCATTTCTGAGACAGAATACCGAAATCTCCCCGATGAAGTTGCGGATCTTGTAAAAGTAGAAATGGGCGGTAATGCACTGCAAACACTCTTAAAAGGTGTTGATCTCATCGAGTTAATTGCAAAATTACAAGAAGAGGTAGAAGAAGCAAAGGGTCAACGACGAAAGAAGCTGATGAAACGGCTTCGATTGCTCGAAAGCATGGAACGTGCAGGCATTAAGCCTACGAGCATGTGTGTGACGGTTCTTCCTGTCATTCCTCCAGATCTTCGTCCAATGGTTCAACTGACCGGTGGTCGTTTTGCAACAAGTGATTTGAACGACTTATATCGTCGCGTCATCAACCGAAACAACCGTTTGAAGAAACTCATTGAACTAAACGCGCCAGAAGTCATTAAGCGAAATGAACAACGTATGTTGCAAGAAGCAGTTGATGCGTTGATTGACAATAACAGCACCCGTTCTGGACGAGCAATCGCATCTACAGGCCAGCGTCGCCGATTGAAGTCACTTTCTGACATGCTTAAAGGTAAGCAAGGACGATTCCGCCAAAACCTCCTTGGTAAACGCGTAGACTACTCTGGTCGTTCAGTCATTGTCGCTGGTCCGGAGTTAAAAATTGATCAATGTGGTCTTCCAAAAATGATGGCACTTGAACTCTTCAAGCCTTTCGTTATTGGATGGTTAATTGAACGCGATTTTGCACACAATATTCGTAGTGCAACGCGGATGATTGAACTAGGCGAAACAGCTGTTTGGGATGCGCTTGATGATGTAATCCGTGGGAAGTATGTGCTCCTTAACCGTGCACCATCACTTCACCGACTCTCAATTCAAGCATTTCAGCCGGTGCTCATAGAAGGGAAAGCAATTCAGCTCCACCCGCTTGTTTGTAAAGGGTTTAACGCCGATTTTGACGGTGACCAAATGGCTGTACACTTGCCGCTTTCAAATGACGCTCAAGCTGAAGCGCGCGATATCATGGCTGCCAACCGTAACTTACTTAAGCCAGCTGACGGTTCACCAATTTTGCACGTTGAGCAAGATATCGTCTTAGGTGCGTACTACCTCACCTACAATCGACCTGGTGTATCAGACAAGAAGCCACGTGCCTTCAGTAATGTTGCCGAGGCAATTATGGCTCGCGATAGCGGTGCTATCACCAACCAAACGCCGGTACATGTCGCATTTCGAGGTGAAGTTCGTGACACGACACTTGGAAGATTGCTCTTTAACGAGCTCTTCCCAGAAGATTTCCCTTATGAGAACGGCGAAATGACTAAAAAGCAATTACAAAACGTACTTGCAAAAGTATACGCAAAATATGGTCAAGAAGTGACTGCGCGTATTGCCGACGAACTGAAATCAACAGGATTTGAATTTGCTACTCGCTCAGGTATTTCAATGGGTATGGATGACTTCAGCGATGTTGAAGGCGTGAAAACTATTTTGTCCGACGGCGAAAAGAAAGCTAAGGATATTAGCGATCAATACGAACAAGGATTCATTACTAACGACGAGCGATACCGATTAACTGTTGAAAACTGGATGAAAGCGGATGCAAAAGTTCAAGAAACACTTGCCGCACAGTTCGTAAATGAAGACAGTTCAATGTCAATCGCAGTGAATTCTGGTGCACGTGGTAACATCGGACAGGTTAAGACTGCAGTCGGCTTGCTTGGTGTTGTTACTGATGCAACTGGACGTGCAATTGAGCTTCCAATTAGAAGTAACTATAAGTCTGGTTTGACGCCTCTTGAATACTTTACCGCCACCCGTGGTGCGCGCAAGGGTATGATCGACACGGCGCTTAAAACCGCTGACTCAGGGTACCTCACTCGACGTTTGGTCGACGTATCGCAGGATGTATTTACTACTGACGAAGATATCGAAGACCCAGGATTTGCGATGTACCGAGCTGATGCGGAGTATATTGGCGTAAGTTACGGAAGCCGACTTGAAGGACGCTATTCTGCTGAAGATGTAGCTGGACATGTTAAGAAAGGTGAACTCGTTACTGCTGAGATTGCTCAGGCAATTGATGCTGATGAAAAGGTTGACGGCATCCGAATCATGACCGTTCTAAGCGTTCCTTCAACTAAAGGCATACCACAGAAGAGCTATGGTTTTGACCCTGCAACGAGACAATTAGTCAAGGAATTTGCTCCAGTCGGAGTAATCGCAGCGCAATCTATTGGTGAACCTGGTACGCAGTTAACCCTTAAGACTTTCCACAGTGGTGGTGTTGCCGGTGAAGATATCACGACGGGTCTCCCTCGTGTTGAAGAGTTGTTCGAAGTACGTACGCCGAAGGGTCAAGCATTTCTTTCAGAAGTAGAAGGGGTTGCTAGTGTTTGGGAAGAAGGCGAACAATATATCGTTCAAATCGCACCAAAAGAAATGAAAGCGGTCGAACTTAAACTTGATGGTCAGACCGTTCGTGTTGCAAGTGGCTCAACTGTTCGTGAGGGTGATGTACTCGCTGCGAACGAAGACGGCAGTAAAGAAATTGTTTCTCCATTGAGCGGTACAGTTGATGTAACGGACGGAAAGATGCTCGTCACACCTGGTAAGCAAGGTGCAGCACGATACGAAATCCCAGGCTTCAAGCAATTGACTATCAAAGATGGTGATGAAGTGAAAGCTGGTGATCGGCTAACCAACGGTTCAATCAACTTGCACGAACTCATGAAATACTCTGGTGTCGAAGCAACACAGCGGTACATCATGAACGAAATTTTGGCAATCTTTGCCGCTCAAGGCCAGAACATTGCAGACAAGCACCTTGAAATCATTGTGCGACAGATGTTCAGCCGTGTACAAATCGACGAACCGGGCGACAGCGAATTTGTCACAGGTGATGTTGTGAGCAAGCAGACCGTCATCGAATCAAATGAGCAACTTGCGAGCGACGGGAAACAGCTTATCCGCTATAACCAACTCTTGCTTGGTATCACCAAGGCAAGTCTTGCAACTGACTCATTCTTGAGTGCTGCAAGCTTCCAAGACACTACTCGTGTTTTGATTAGCGCGGCAACGAGCGGAAAAGTAGACAATTTGTTCGGTTTGAAAGAAAACGTCATCTTAGGTCGCAAGATCCCAGTAGGAACTGGTGTGAAACGAGATGAGGATGAAGAAGAACTTGAAGAAGAGTTTACTTCAGATGCAACGAATGAAATGCCAACCGAGGAAGAAGTTGCAGCTTAAAGCAAAAGCTGTTAGAATAGTGTAACAATAAATAAGCGATTCGAGCTGAGGAACGGATCATTGTATCAAGGCATACGATACGGTGATACACCAAACTGATTCCTCTTGGCAGAAAATCGCAGACTGAAAGGAAGCTATGCCAACAATTAACCAATTGGTGCGTAAACCGCGCAAGACGGCGAAGCAGAAGAGTAAATCTCCTGCACTTCACCGCGTGGTGAACAACCTAAAAACTACAAACTATGAGAAAAATGCACCATTTAAGCGTGGTGTATGTGTCAAGGTTACGACCAAGACACCAAAGAAACCGAACTCAGCTTTGCGTAAAGTAGCTCGTGTCCGCCTTGGAAACGGCTATGAAGTATGGGCATACATCGGTGGTGAAGGTCATAACTTGCAGGAACACGCGGTCGTCATGATCCGTGGTGGTCGTGTGAAGGATCTTCCTGGTGTGCGATATCACATCGTTCGAGGTAC
>DAOLHH010000075.1:0-3951 GCA_035329185.1 Candidatus Saccharimonadota bacterium
GGCGAGTGGTAAGCAACTTTATCATGCAGGCGCTTCGCGGTGATGATATCACCATATATGGCACGGGCGAACAGACAAGAAGCTTTTGTTATGTAGATGATTTGATAAGAGGTTTCATGGCTATGATAGATAAGCATGTTGAAGGACCTGTGAACTTAGGTAACCCAGGAGAATTTAGCATGCTTGAACTAGCAAAGAAAGTCATTCATCTTACTAAATCATCATCCCAAATTGTATTTCAACCACTTCCAGCAGATGATCCTTCTCAGCGTCGTCCCAACATAGCAAAGGCGCATAGTCTACTGGAATGGACTCCAAGCGTAGATCTGGAAGAAGGTCTCACGAGAACGATTGCTTATTTTTCAACGCTCATCGACAAGACGAAGTAAATATTGTCCATATCCAGACTTTTTAAGAGGCTCTGCAATTTCTATTAACTGGTTTTTCGTTATAAAACCTTGTCTAAATGCAACCTCTTCGATACAGCCAATCTTTAAGCCTTGTCTTTCTTCTATGACCTGTACGAACTGGCTCGCCTGATTAAGACTTGCGAAGGTGCCTGTATCTAGCCAGGCTGTTCCTCGATCAAGTAACTGAACTTTTAGGCTGCCGTTTCGAAGATAAGCATTATGTATTTCGGTAATCTCGATTTCTCCGCGCGCACTTGGTCGAGCATCTTTGGCGTACTGAATACAGTTGTTGTCAAAGAAATAGAGTCCTGGTATAGCATAGTTACTTTTTGCTTTTTCCGGCTTTTCTTCGATACTAATCACATTCATCTGTTCGTCGAATTCGACGACACCATATCGTTCGGGGTCGTGTACAGGAGCTCCGAAGATAACACCTCCTTTTGATAGCTTGGCTGCATCTCGAACTTTTTGGTCGATATCACTTCCATAAAATATATTGTCTCCGAGCACCATAGCGACGCTGTCGTCTCCGATAAAATCGGCTCCTACGATGAATGCATCAGCGAGACCTTTCGGATGTTCCTGAACTTTGTACGTGAAATTGACGCCAATTCTCTCACCACTTCCGAGAAGCTGGTCAAAACGTGGCAGGTCTTGAGGGGTGCTGATGATGAGAATATCGCGAATGCCCGCACTCATGAGTGTACTGAGCGGGTAATAAATCATCGGCTTATCATATAAAGGAATAAGTTGTTTGCTTACACCGAGCGTAATCGGATAGAGTCGTGTTCCAGAACCACCTGCTAATATAATGCCTTTCATTTGGCCTCCATATATAGGCTATTATACAACTATGAACTGGGAATACTGTCCGTATTGCGGAGGAAACTTACGAAAAGAAGTCGATAAGTCAATATGTGAAAGCTGCAGTAAGCACCACTATGAAAACCCAAAAAGCTCCGTTGGAGTATTTTTATTTGATGAAGAAGGCCGGCTTGTACTTGCTGTTCGTGGGCTAGAGCCACACAGGGGTAAATGGGCTGCAGTTGGTGGGTTTGTAGCAATAGGAGAGTCACTTGAAGAGGCAGCTTTGCGGGAAGTGAAGGAAGAAACGGAGTGTAATTTAGGGGTAGACACCACTCAGCTAGAGTACCTTGCCAGTGTGTATATTGAAGTAGCCTTTATGGGGTATGTAACTCCAGTTGAGGTGACTATTTTTGGCGCAAAAATACTAAGCGACCATCTTGAACCACACGACGATGTATCTGGATTCGTTCGACTCACAGAAGACGAGTGCGATAGTAAGAAAATAGCATGGAGTAAAGAAATGGTGCCACTCGTTCACTCGGCATTCAAATGGTTTAAGCAAAACCTTTAATGTATTTTTCCAAGTCTTTTCGCCAATCAATAGACACGAAACCTGTAGTATGAATCTTTTCAAGTGAAAGGGTGCTTTGAAGTGGGCGGGGAGCAATTCCTTCTTTATCTGCGAAATACTCGGCCGTTGTGGTGTTTGTAACCGTCAAATCGTCTCGGTCCGCGAGCTTAAATATTTCTCTTGTTATATCTGCCCAGCTTGCTTGATTACCATCGTTACTGACATTGTAGGTGCCATAGGGCGCCTTGATGGTGAGCAGGTGGTCAATCGCTCGTACAAGTTCGCTCGTGAAGGTAAGTCGACCAATTTGATCAGACACTACTGTGGGTGAAATATTCTTTTCGGCAAGCCCCAACATGGTGCGGACAAAGTTTTTGCCGTCGCCAATCACCCAAGTGGTGCGTAGAATATAGAATTTCGGAGCCAGACTAACCGCTATATCACCAGCAGCCTTGCTGGCACCATAGACCGAGAGTGGGGCAAAGGACTCGTTTTCTAGGTGTATTGCTTCGTTGCCATCAAATACGTAGTCTGTTGATACGTGCATAATAATCATGTCGTTGTGCGTAGCTATAGCCGTTAGATTGGCGACAGCATCGGCGTTGATTGCCCAAGCTAACTTTCTCCCTTCGGTAGTTTCGGCGCCGTCTACATTGGTGTACGCAGCTGCGTTAATCAAGATTTTTATTCCCGACCAATCAAAGCCCTCAACTGAGCTTTTATCAGTGATATCAAGCTCATCAATATCTGCCCATCGAGCATTTGGGTATTTTTCGCGCAGTGCTCGACCAAGTTGACCATTGCCTCCAGTAATAAAAATGCTCGTTTCTTCCATGCTATACCTCCATTGGCTTTACGTCAGCAAGCATGGGATGATTCCTATCGCGATCATTCATTACCATTTGATCAGTCGGTATTGGCCAATCAATACCAAGAGAGGGGTCGGTCATGTTTACAAAACAATACTTTTCATAGTTGTCAGCGCTCCAATGAGCATTTACGTTATATATGTAGTAGGTATCATCTTCAAGCGTAAGAACTGAATTTCCAACCCCCTGAGGCAGGAATACGGCTACATTGGGGGTGATTTCAACGGTGACTACTTTGCCGAATGAGGGGCCCTTTCTTAGGTCTACATACGCCGAGAAAACCTTCCCTTTGACCACACTAATATATTTATCCCAAGGCTCAGCATGTACACCGCGCACGACACCCCGTTGTTTGTTGTAGGTTATGCTCGTTTGAACAACATTAAAGTCTTTAGGTAGACCAACATCAACAAGTTTTGCCTTTTGAAATTTTTCTTGGAAAAAGCCTCTTTCGTCTCCCACGTAAGTAACATCGAAAATCAACAACCCAGGTATAGCAGTTTCATGAGCGGTGTATTCAGTTGTTGCTAAGTTTGCCATTTTATCTTCCTAACTCCTTGTACTTTGCTTCAGTTGCTTGTTTTTGGGGTTTCCACCAGTCTTCATTCTGGGTATACCAGTATATGGTAGCTTGCAAGCCCTCTTCAAAGTTCGTGTAACGAGGACTCCAGCCTAATTCATTAACAAGTTTAGTATTGTCTATTGCATAGCGCATATCGTGACCTGGGCGGTCACTGACGTGTTCGAGCCAAGAGTCGTCTTTGCCCATCTGCTTTAATATGAGCTTGAATACGTCGATGTTACTTTTTTCACCGTTTGCACCTATCAAATACGTTTCACCGCTTCGACCACCTTCGATAATGGCGATGACTGCGCTGTTGTGGTCATCAACATGAATCCAGTCGCGGACATTTTCACCCTTGCCATAGAGTTTCAGTTTTTCTCCAGTTAAAAGGTTCGTAATCTGGCGAGGAATCATCTTCTCTACATGTTGGCGTGGTCCATAGTTGTTAGAGCAGTTTGAAATTGTTGCGTGAATACCAAAACTTCTTACCCATGCCCTCACTAACAGGTCAGACCCAGCCTTAGTGCTAGAGTAGGGGCTCGATGGATTGTAGGGTGTTTCTGGTGTAAATTTTGACGGGTCGTTTAGTTCCAAATCTCCATACACTTCATCGGTCGAGATATGGTGCAAGCGTTTACCGTGTTTTCGTACTGCCTCAAGAATCCGATACGTTCCTATGAGATTACTTTCAACGAATGGCCAAGGATTTGTGAGCGAATTATCGTTGTG
>DAOLHH010000076.1:0-3938 GCA_035329185.1 Candidatus Saccharimonadota bacterium
TAGCTCAGTTGGTTAGAGCGTCGGGTTGTGGTTCCGAAGGTCGTGGGTTCGATCCCCATAGTCCGCCCCAAACTAAAATTCTCAGCTTGCCTGAGATTTTTTTAGTTTGGACGATCTCATGGAATCGAATACCATCGACCTTTGCAGAAGTCGTGGGTGAGAAAGTCCGGTGGACTTTCGCAAGGAAATCTTCCGAGCAAAACTTGTTTTGCATCGTGAAGTTTCAGGCCTGCAGTATGTGGGTGATCCCCATAGTCCGCCCCAAGAATAAAGATGACACTCAGCATACAAGGGTGTCTTTTTTATTTCCTTCGTCACGCATTGGTTCCGAAGACAGAACGGAAGAACATAAGCAGTATATTGAATACTACATTTTTTCGTGTCATACTAACGCTAATGAGCCAAGAAGAATTAGATATTCTACTAAAAGTCGTTGTAGCAATTTGTCTTGGGGGTTTTATTGGAATTGAACGAGAACTTGCAGGAAAGCCCGCAGGAATTCGAACACACATGTTTGTTGCAGGTGCCGCAACACTTATCATGTCTATTAGCACAATTCTCATTGGTAGTTTTAATGAACAATTCGGCAAAGTTCAATCAGACCCCGTCCGCGTCATAGAAGCGATCACGGTTGGGATAAGCTTTATTGGAGCAGGAACAGTACTTAAAAGTGAAAAAAATCATAATGTTTATTATCTAACTACGGCGGCTTCCATCTTGTTCGCGTCTGGAATTGGTATTACCGTTGCACTAGAAAAATATGGTTTAGCCATCTCACTGGCGGTACTGGTCGTATTAGTAAATGCAGCTGTCGGTGGCGTTGAACAGAAGTACTTACGTAAAAATCGTCACGAAAGCGACAACGTACACCCAGAGAACTAGAGGTTCAGTCAAGTAATTGATTGGCTGTTTCTATTTATTGGTATACTGTCTTATAGGAATAAGGAGAAATAATGTATGCTGAAAAATATTCGGCACTTTTTTAGTGAATATCGCGCACTTGGAGTACTACTCATCATCACTATCATTGCCCTATCACTTGATATTGCAGGCAAGGATAGCCAATCTCATCTTATTCTCGGTATTTCGTCTTTAGTTATGGTTATACCGATGCTCAAAGACATGTGGCTCACGCTTCAAGAGGGGCGCTATGGTGTTGATATACTTGCCGCGACAGCAATTATTACTTCGGTGCTACTTCATGAATATTGGGCAGGAATCATAATAGTTCTAATGCTTACCGGTGGCAAGGCGCTTGAAGATTATGCTGAAAACCGTGCTAAAAAAGAACTCTCAGCTCTCTTGGACCGCGCGCCAACAAAAGCCACCGTATTACGCAAAAAACAAGAAGTATCCGTACCGGTAGCACAGCTAAAGGTTGGTGATCACATAATTGTTAAAACCGGAGAGGTAATTCCGGTAGACGGGTTTGTCATTGAAGGCGCCACGAGTATAGATGAATCCAGCCTAACCGGCGAAAGCTTACCTGTTATGAAAGAAAAAGATGGAACAGTCATGAGTGGCTCCATCAATCTTGAGGGCTCAATTATTATAGAAGCTACTCATACCAGTAAAGACAGTCAGTACGAGACGATCATCGCACTTGTCAAAAATGCGGCAAATGCTGAAGCACCTTTCGTGCGCTTAACCGATCGATACAGTATTCCGTTTACTATCATTTCGTTCGCGATAGCGACCGCTATGTGGATTATTACAAAAGATGCAAATCGGTTCTTGCAAATCCTTGTCGTGGCGACACCGTGCCCACTCCTCCTCGCGGCACCAATTGCATTAATTTCAGGTATGAGTAGATCCGCTAAACATGGTGCAATCATTCGCAATGGCACCGTTTTAGAAAAACTTGCTTCTGTTAAAGCATTTGGTTTTGACAAAACAGGGACCCTTACTCAGGGTAAACCAAAAATTGTCGATATCGTATCGCTCGATAAAACACATGACAAAAACAGTATTATTTCGCTCGCTGCAGCACTAGAAAGTAAGTCCGGACACGTGCTTGCTCGGACCATTACTGACTATGCGACAAATGAAAATATTACACTTGCAAAAATTTCTAAAGTTAAAGAACGATCAGGGCACGGACTTGAGGCCACCTATCAAGGTAAGATCGTCCGAATCGGTAATATGCGATTCATGGAAACAGAAGGCGTCAAACTCGACCATCTAAGTACACGTGTCCCGGATAATGGCATGGTATCTTTTGTGAGCGTCAATAGTTCTCTTCTTGGTTTTATCCTATTTGAAGACGAGATACGAGTTGAGGCCAAACAAACACTCCAAGCTCTCCGTCATCTTGGTATTAAAGAGACTATTATGGTAACTGGCGACAAGGAATCGGTTGCACAGGCGATTGCCGATCAGGCTGGTATTGATACCGTTAAGTCTGAATGCCTCCCTGCTGATAAAATCATTGCCATTGAGCAATTACGCAAAAAACACGGTTCGGTTGCCTTTGTTGGTGATGGCGTGAACGATGCGCCAGTGCTCACCAGCTCAGATGTTGGTATCGCACTCGGAGCACGAGGTTCGACCGCTGCGAGTGAAGCAGCAGATATTGTTATATTGCTTGATGATGTTTCGAAAGTAGCAGTAGCCCGAGAGATTGCGACACGTACCTTTCAGATTGCAAGACAAAGTATTCTCGTTGGTATTGGCTTATCATTTGTATTAATGGCAATTTTCGCTACTGGCAAATTTAAACCATCATTGGGAGCAGCATTGCAAGAGCTTGTTGATGTGACCGTTATTATTAATGCCCTGCGTGCCCATCGAGGCAAACTCAAATTTGCACAGCAATCTACAACGAAGCGTTAAGTACCATCGCGACAAACAATGGGGTAAGTACATTATCCAGTCCGTAAGGAGATATGTTTTCGACGCCCGCCATAATTGCCGGTAGAGCGATTAAAAATACAAACTGCTCTGTACCGGAAAACGCGACTGATCCAATCCTCATCCCAACACCTACTGAAATAACTGCCAATACAAAATATGTCATAGTGCCAACAATACTTTTTCGAAGACATTTTTTTGAGAATACAAAATACTGATTTGTCTTTCCCCAAGCCTTTCCTGCGAGCGCTGCTCCGCCGTCAGCCAGCGCTAAAAATAAAATTGAAGTGGTAAATATCCACGGTTCTTGCGATACATATGCACATATAATCAACGCACTTGCATAATAAATATCACCGTATGACTTGCGTTTGATGTCATACATCGCATGAAAAGGCTTTTGGTGGCGTGTGACGAGGATGAACGCAAGCATCATACAACCAAGAATCAAAATTCCATCCAGCGGGATATATTGAGGCCAAAACGCAATCCAAACGCCGGCTAAGATATGGACAAATTTTCGAGCCCGCTCACCGAATAACTTTTTTTGACGCCACAGGAATTCTGATACTACGAGGACAGCACCTACGGGACCGAGTGCGAGCAAGAGCTTAACTATCATGATGCCTGCATGAGCGTCTTAAGATCTTTGAGCACTTTATCGCCATGACCAACAGGGACAGCTCGACCGTACACTTTTCTCACGATTCCTTCTGGATCAATCAGAAACGTCTTGCGCAATACGCCTTCAATGCCAAACATCTTCTTGCCCCACGCACCGTATGCTTCGATTGCTTCCTTTTTCTCGTCACTCAGTAAGGTGAAGTTGAGCGAGTGCTTTGCTTTGAAGGCATCGTGAGAATTGACTGAATCTTTTGAAACACCCACGACAATTGCGCCAATCTCCTGCAATTCGTCTCGTGCATCTCGCAAGCTACACGCTTGAATCGTACAGCCAGGCGTATCATCCTCCGGATAAAAATAGAGCACTACCCACTTCCCTTTCCAATCATCGAGCGAATGAATCGTACCTTTTTCGTCTGGCAAGTGGAATGCTGGCGCTTGATATGGCGGTTTCTGCATGTGCA
>DAOLHH010000077.1:0-3884 GCA_035329185.1 Candidatus Saccharimonadota bacterium
GGCAGACGAGCATTGACTCACGCCAAGTTAGAGCGAATCGAACAAGGTACCGCAGTGCTCAGTGAAGCCATGGTTTCCGATACATTCTATATTCGTTAAACAAAGGCGATTCGACTGAAATGACACATTCACAGCTCGATAGTCAAAAAACGCATATCAAACCTTGAATAAATACAGACGAAAAATTTGAGCTTCAAATTTCTGCTATCATAAACTAATGAAAACACCCCTAACAACTCCAAACGCGCCAACTGCACCGTTTCTATCGCAAGCAATCGTCAGTAACGGTACGATTTATGTATCGGGGCAGATCCACAACAAATCAGACGGAACGCTCGTAGATGGAACCGTCACTGAAAAGCTCGCGCAGATTATGCAGAATATTTCTGAAATCCTGAAAGCTACCGACGCAACCCTCAACGACATCGTAAAAGTCGTAGTTTATGTAACCGATATGGCACAGATGCCTGAGCTGAATGAAGCTTATACGAGCTACTTCACCAAGCCATTTCCTGTCCGGGAAGCCGTCTGCGTACAAGCCCTGCCCCTCGGCGCAACTATCGAGATAAGCGTGGTAGCAACAAAATGATTGTCATAACAGGTGCAAGTGATGGTCTTGGTAAAGAACTTGCAAAACTATATAAGAACGCAGGTAAAACGGTAGTAAATATATCACGTAATGAGTGTGAGTATGCCGACTACAATGTAATCACCGATTTACTAGATGACTCTGCAGTCGCTGATGCAGTGACAGCAATCAAAGAAATTAGAGAACCGATTGAAGCATTCGTGAACTGCGCAGGGGTACTGTCGATTCAGGCTCTGGGGCACATTACAACAAGTGAAATTAGGCGAGTCATGACGACAAACGTTGAATCTGCAATGTTGCTTGTTTCTCTGCTTGCTAATCGAATAAAAAATGATGGTGCAGATATCGTAAATGTTGCATCAACCGTCGGACTTAAAGGTTACGTTGACCAAGCAGTATATGGCGCATCAAAATGGGCTATGAGAGGCTTCAGTAATAATCTTCAAGTTGAACTCAAAGATACGGCGTGCCGAGTTATAAGCTTTTGTCCTGGTGGCTTTAAAACAAAACTGTTCGAGAAAGCGACAGGAGACGATAACACGACCAATGTAGGTGAGTGGATGAAACCCGAAGACCTGGCTAAGTTCATGAAACAAATACTCGACTTACCGAAGAATATGGAAGTAAGCGAAGTAATTATTAATCGAAAGCAGACGAAGTGACCGAAATAAAAACATTTGATATCGAATGTAGCGGTTATGCAGTAAAGGCTGATTGGTACGCAACTGACAACTCTAATGAAATAATTCTGTCATTGATTGGCTGGACTTCAAATAGAAAAAGGTATAGCGATATTCTTTCGGCAGTTTGTGAGAAGACGGGTATGTCTGCTTTGGTTTTTGATTACAGCGGTCATGGCGACAGCCCTTTTGACATACAAACTACACGTGCTGCTCAACACTTTTTAGAAGTTATTTACGTTTTTGATTGGTTAAAAGATAATTACCCAAATGCAAAAATCAGTGTAATGGGTTCTAGCTACGGTGGATTCTTAGCTACACAGCTCACAAAATATCGAGAATTTGATAATTTAATCTTACGTGCACCAGCAATTTATAAGCCGTCGGATTTTTATACTCTGAGAAAGAAAGAAGACCGTGAAAGTACGCTCATATTTAGACGTGACGTAGAAGCATTGGCAAAACACCCACTACTGGCTAGGGCTTCCAATTTTAGAGGCAGGACATTGGTTATAGTACACGAGAATGATGAGCAGGTTCCGAAAGAGACCACTGACGCATATATCAGTGCTTTCAACGCAGAAAAATATTTAGCAAAAGGTTTCTCTCATTCAATTGAAGACCAACCAAATGAAAAACTAGTCGAATATGAAAATATAATAAGCGATTGGCTAAACAATTGAACAAATTCCTTATTGTTAACGCCGATGATTTTGGCTATAGCTACAGCGTCAATAAGGGTATTATTGAAGCACATACAAAAGGTATCGTAACCAGTACATCTGTGATGGTTGATGCTATCGCTGCGAATGAAGCTAAAAACCTGACCGAATTTCCAAACTTATCTATCGGGCTTCATTTTGATTTAAAAGATGAAACATATGCGGAGATTGAGCTTGAAAGACAAATCGAGAAGTTTGTTTTTATAGTCGGTAGACAGCCAGACCATATCGATACTCATAAACGACACACTACCGATGCAGGCATAAAAGAAGTGTTGGAATCATTCTCTAAAATTCATCACATACCTGTAAGGAACTTCGAAGCAAAATATATCGGTTCATTTGGCATTAATAGTAACGATACTTCAATTGACCAACTGAAACGAAGCATTGACGAAGCGACAGAAGCATACAACGAGCTCATGACACACGTAGGCTATTCAGATGATTATTTGCGAAATCGTAGTACATACAGCGACCCACGCGAAGAAGAACTTAAGTCTATTTGTAGCCCAGAAATCGTAGCATACATCAAGCAAAAGGGACTGGTTTTAATAAATTGGTCAAGCGTGTCGTATACATAAATGACGCATTTACTTATTAAAATTTCCGCTCGTAGTGCTAAATTACAAGTGTATAATGAGTTTGATGCAGTGACCGAGAACAGGTGATAGCTTGCAAAGCTGTACACGGTAGGTTAGTGTCTACCCTGCATCTCCAAAATTATGACTGCAAAAGAATACATACAAGCAAAACTCGAAGAACTATCACTGCCAGCTGAATTAACGCGTCCAGCCAATGTCGATGATCTTGAGCGAGCAATATTTAAAATTTTAATGTCTAAAAAGTTTCGAAAATATTCCGCAAACGATGCCTTGCAAACTCATGTAAAAGAAGCTATTCATTTAAACGTTAGCAATAATCAGCCTATTAACATTACGTTCCTTCATGGTGCTTACAAATTATGGAGACTCAAAGAAACTCCGGAGGTTGATTGGGCAGAGCTTTTTGCACTTATGTACTACACAAATTGGGTTAAGGGAATATGCGAAATTTATGAGCCTGGTGTATTATTCGACTTTTACGTTGATGACTACATCATTAATAGGCTAGATAATATTCCAATGTCAGATGTATACACATACATCAGTAGCTATCAAAGTCTCATGACATTCTTAAGACCTTTTCAGCCGGATAATTTCAGTATGACCATTACGACAGTAGGAAGTCAATTTTCATCAGAAGAAGCGTTTAATGAGTCTTTGCAAAAAAACCTTGAAAAACTAACACTTGAAACCCCGACCGGTTTACCCGATCTCACCTACGAACAACGCGCCATGGTTGAGCTAAATACAAAGGCTACAAATGAGCAACTCAAAGATCCGATGTGGCGTGAAAAAGTATATCATCTACATAATGCTTACTTACACACAAAAGCAGAACCAGGCTATCACAAAGGCAGGCCTGAGAAAATTATGGCTTTTACTCAACCGCTACCATCTGGAATGACAATTTCCGTAGGCACTACAAAAAGTTCAATCATGAAATTCTGGATTGGCGTTGGTGTGCTTCAACCTAAAGGAGAAAGTTTTAAACAACTCATCATCTCTCCATCACAACTTGAAAAGGCTGTATTTCACGAAGAAAAGATGCAAATTAAAGGTTTGATTGGTAAAAATTTCTCGCAGATCCGAATATTGAACTAGGCAATTATTTACAATGACATCGTGTTTCGAGAAGACACTTCGGTGCTGTATTACGGATTCAAAAGGATGAAATCCTTGAGCCAGGTTAAGAAGGTAGCGTAGTACGGACTATTCGGTTCGCTACTGTCTTCGGCTTTTGGAGCGCTATTGAAATAAAGACCGTACCACTGACCGGATGGAGCTTTAT
>DAOLHH010000078.1:0-3835 GCA_035329185.1 Candidatus Saccharimonadota bacterium
TATGCTCATGCTTGCGTTTGAAGAGCAGGGCGTATTAAGCTGAAAATCTATGGATGAAAGCAACACTTTTCAGTGGGTTGATGATACTGAACGCCTGCAGTCGCTTGCGCATGACTTGCATGATGAGCTTATAGAGGATTTTTTTGGTGCGCAGGAAGTAATTCCTGATGTGCAGGTGCTCAGTAGCCGAGGAAAACGAGCAAGAGTAAAAATAGATGGAGTTCTAGCTCAGGATGTTTTCAAAGAACGTGCCGAACAGCTTGAGCCTCCTGTAAGTAAAAATGCTATTGGTCAGGGTGCGGTGTATTTTTGCGCACTCATGGAGCAGTGGGATAGGGATGTGACATTATGGGATGAGTTGATCGTCCTCAAGGCACGGATCGAGCAAACTGCACAGCAACCAAAATATATGAATAAAGCTATGGAACTTGGACTATACGAAAGGGTAAATCATCCGGAACGCGATAGGTTACCTCAGTTTCTACGCGCTCAAGAACTCGTTTTGCAAGACATTTTCTCTTATAAACATCAAGTTGGCGAACGTAGCGATTCATGAGCGAGCAATTGCAGGTTTATTCAAGAATTCCAAAGCGGATCTCTGCCATCAATCTCGAACTTATGGAAGGTAAAATTAATGATTATGAAGCAGTGAAACGACTGACAGATGTGCTCGATAATTGGAAAGGGTTTAAAACGCTTTTTCTTGGTCGGTTGGTGCGCGTTGATAGTCGATTTATTGCTGCAACGCGTGGGTTGGGTGATCAGAGAGGATATATCGGTGAGCTGACCGTGCGTTATGCCAACTTGCAACCAAATGAATATACCGATGAGAGCCACAGTAGTTTGCTTGTCGCGGTTGAGTTGCTGGAAACTCCTGATGCGCAAGACTATTCAAGTCTCGTGGCCGTTTCTTTGCCCGCAGGCGTAAGACAGCCGATGTTCGTGCCTGAACGCGCTCAATTTTATTCTGTAGATTAAATTTAATTTTTTACCCAATCATATTAGCATTACTAGAATGACTGCACATTCTTCTCTATAATGTGGGGTTCTATGGAACAAGACCCTCAACTCGGACATATTACTCGCGCAAAAGGCATACTTGATACGCAGTTTGATGAGTGCAACCCAATTGCTGGGGTAGCACGTGTTGAAGCCCTGGATTTAGTCAATTCGTATCTTCTTATTTCTCGTGACTTGTTTGTTGTTACGGATTATGCCGATGGTTACGACATGAAAAAAGAGACAAAAGAAGTCGTTGAGCTTGATGCAGAGCCAATTTTAATTATTATTGAGAAATTGAATGCTGATGGTGAAGCGCTCGATGCCGAGTTGGTAGAGACGCGATTTATGCTCATGAAAGATGTGAATACCGTCACGAACGAGCCGAGCCCAAAGCTTTTAGCGGTCATTGATGGTGATGTAGCCATACCAATCGTTTCGTTCGATAAAAAAGCGGGTAAGGTGTGTAGTCAGGCGCAGATTGGCCAACAGATGCGTGACGAAAACCTGCCCGTATACAAAAGTGAGCGGAAAGAAGATTTATTAGCAGTTCTTGCCATGTTAAAAAACGAGCGCCGAATTGATTCTATGTATGAACGACTCGTTAAGATAGTCAAAGGTGAGTGCACGTATCTCGCATCAACGCTTGATGCGGCTCGTCAAAAATCTCTTGTTCAGTCGATTTTTGAAAACATCGGAATGACAGATATTAAAGATGAGCTGTCGGCTACAGTGCTCGGGAGTGAATTAGGGCAGGGGCTCAAGCGCAATCTTATATATCGGAGCTTGGCACCTCCGAGCGAGGTGACTCAACATCAAGATATACCTGATATCATACTTGCAACGACAAAAACTCCAGAATATGGCCTACTCGATAAACTGAGTAAGAAAAGACAACGTGCCGTCCGTGAACTTGGAGGCTATAGCCTTTTTGCGGTGACGCGAGGTGATGTCGCAGTGGAACTTGCGCGCATACAGCAGGCAGGTGTTTCGAGTATCGAGGGTGACCTGAATTACGACAAGCGTACCTTTTTACGTAATTATTTTGATTACGCTAAAAGCTTCTTAGAGAGTATGGAGAGCATAGACGAGGAGCGTCTTCTGGACGATGACTATCTACGTCAACTTGATGTTCGCACCATTATAACAGCGAGAAAAATGTGGGCACAAAATGATGCACTTTTGAAAGAATTTGGAGGCTATAAGGCTTTTGATGCCTATCTTGGTGAAGATCGTTGGGTTCAAGACAAGCTCATAGAGATTGCGAGCGTGTTACTCGATAATGATATGCCAGTCTACGAAGCAGATATTGAGCCAGGAACTGAATTTTCGAATGAAGTTGATGGCACGTCTGTACGGTTAACATTCAGCAGACGGAACGCTGACTGTATTGGTATCGTGTGTGAAGTGAAACCTGCATCTGTCGACGTTGATTTTGTTGAAGCGTATAACGAGACAATTGCAGTATGTGTGCCAAATAAAGACGAAACAGCGAAAGCGAATCAGCGCGAACTTGCTCGAATGTTCCAGCATCTGGAGCTACTGAAATGATGATTTGCAGATACCAATTTCCCTTCTTTTCGGGAAGAATTACAAGGTACTAGCGGACATGGGGAAGTTACAAAGACCAAAATCTGGGTTTAAACCAGTATCGCATTTTAGCCCAGTGAGGTTGGAAAAAAGCCTGAAGCGAGCATGGCGAATGCAACATCCTTCAGGAGCTACTATGGAGCGAGGATCGTCGGCGGACCACCCTGCCGAGCAGTCTACTACAGAATATAAAATTCCTAAATTCTTTACACGCTTAAATGTGGCGCTGATGAAAGGTGAAATAACTGATATCGATGCAGTTCGGACTATTGCTGAAGCTGGAGATGCTTGGTTTGATTTCGCTCAATTAATTGGGGGCGAAAAGGTTGAGGCGAAAGCAGCTCTTTTTTCAACAGATACCACGCAAAGTGAGCTTCCTCATGCGGGATACCTTGGCGATCTAGTCGTACGCCACGCCGAGCTCGCGCCAAGCAGTGTATGCGCGGGGCATTATATTGGCTCTCTTGTCGCGGTAGAACTGCTTGCAATACCTGATAGCCCTGAGCCAGTTGCGTATGCCAGCGTATCGCTACCAGAATTTCTTAGAAATGGCTCCAGCGTCTCATCAAGAGCTGTCTTCTCGTTAACTGAGTAGTATTAAAATTTGCTCATGCTTGCGTGAAGTTATGCATGTGGTAGTATACGCAGATGAGTGAACAAAGTTTTGATCCTGATACACAAATTACTGGGTTTATACTTACCTACGGGGATGTGAAAAACGGTGGGAATTGTTGGGGTATGATGCCTGCTATTTTTAGGGAAAGAACAGTGCAGACGGGGGAGCGCTACGCTGAGACTGAAGAAGAATATGAACTGTATGGTGCACATCTTCCTGCTGAGATTATTGAAATGGTAGATATAGAAATAGGCTGTGAAAATTATCAGGCACTTGTGGCAGCTGGAGTCGCAGTAGATAAATGCGTAAGCTGCCCGCTGTTAAAGTCTAACCTCGGCTAAGACTTATACAAGAACTATTATCCTCATGCTTGCTCCTTTACATAATTGGAAATACAATACATTTATGTCAGAAATATATCGTGGACAATACGTATTAGCAGAAGTAGGACCTGATGCGAAGGGTGCTATTGAGATGGATATTCAACGGCAAGGAATGGATAGTTTCATCGCGGATGCTGAGCATAGATTGCGAGCTCAAAATCTAGGGCTTTACTCGCTCATGGCTCAGTTTATGTTTGATCGGGGATTTACGGATGAACAAATAACTGCAGCGCGAGAATCTATGGTG
>DAOLHH010000079.1:0-3817 GCA_035329185.1 Candidatus Saccharimonadota bacterium
ATTATAGTCTTATGCTCAAGTTTAACCATGAGTGTAAAAATAAAATACTTATTCTATCAGCAAAAATAATAGACTACGATTGGATTCATAGTTCTAGAAATCTATACCTTATCCAGGGGAGAATAGCCGATGTACAGTATGCCCCCATGGGGATGATATTTCGGTGCGACGCTACGAATCGGAACAAATAAACAAATAAGTTAGCCTTGTAGCTAATTCCTCAAATAATAGTTCTTTGCGTCCGCCAGCTGGCGGATTATTCCGCGAAAATCTTTACCGCTTCGGGTGGTGAGCAGTCCGAGCGTTCTGCTTTAAGCAGACGCCCGGCACGATGAGAGGAGGAGTCACCTCCTCTCATAAGCATAGCGCTAGTCTATGCGGGCGTCTTGGCCAAGAAGCGCCTTGCGCATATCAGCAAATCGCTTCTGTTGCTCAGCTGCAATCTGCTCAGGAGTCTTCTCTGGCACAGGCTTGCCCTGCTTACCATTGCTTCCATTCGGCTTACCACTACCGCCACCGTTTCCACCGATAATATTGACGACTGGTATGACGATTGGGCTTCGCTGTGTCTGTTCATAGAGGAAGTGCGTGACGTAATCCTTGAGCTCAGCCTTAAAGCGGTCAAGATCTACGCGTTTATATCGTTGTAAGACAGCGCGCTTCAACTCTGCACGGAAAAGATTCATGAGTTCTTCATTGTCGCGCATGTAAATGAAGCCACGACTAATGATATCTGGGCTCGTCATGAGCTGGCCGGACTTTTTATCGAGCGTCAAAATAACCGTCACCAGTCCTTCTTCAGCTAGAAGGAGCCTATCTTTGACGACCACGCTGTTCACAATAGCGCCGGTTTGGTCCACGAGTGTGGTCCCGGTTGGTATCTCACCCGCAATCTCCATACGGTCAGACGTGAGCGCAATAATGTGTCCGTTTTCAGCATTCACCGTATTCGCTCGTGGGATACCTTCTTCAATCGCGATGTCGATGTGGCGCTTCTTGCTTCGGTAGCTACCGTAAATTGGAATGAAGAACTTCGGTTGTAGCATATTGATCATGTCGCGGTATTCTTCGATGCTGGCGTGTCCTGAAACGTGCAAAGGTCCACATCCGTCGAGCTGGTACGTTTCATGTCGATACACATGCACATTCTTTCGCATCAAATCGTCAACCATACGGCCAATAAGGGCATCATTTCCACTTTCAGGAATCGGTGTACTCGAAAGCACGACCGTGTCTTGCTCTTTCAACTTAACGTGTTTGTGCTGACCCTCTGCCATACGTTGCAAAGCAGAGTTCGGCTCACCTTGCGAACCAGTACAAACTACAATAACTTCACTATCTTTCAGATTCGGCACACTCGCAATTGGCACAAAGGTACCTTTTGGAATCTTCATGAAACCATTGCGCACTGCCATTTCAAGCGTACTCATCATACTGCGACCATCGAGTGCAATCTTGCGGTTGTGGTGTACGGCTGCGTTCACGATCATCTGGATACGATTGACATTTGTTGAAAAGACAGCGACAAACACACGCCCTGGCGCTTTGCTCATCACGTCGATATAACTTTGCTCAATCGTACTTTCACTCGGTGTTCGACCAGGTCGTTCGGTGGTGGTGCTCTCGCTTAAGAGTGCGAGCACCCCTTCTCGTCCAAGTTCAAACAGTCGCTCTGTATCAGTTTTTTCGTGATCAAGCGGGTTTGGGTCTAAACGGAAATCACCGGTGTTCACAATGCGCCCGACTGGCGTGTCAACGACGACACACGTACTTCCAGGAATCGAGTGTGTGACACCGACAAGCTCGATAAAGAACGATCCTACCTTCAATTTTTCATGTGTCTGTTCGTTCATGATAACGGTCTGAAGGTTAAAGCCCTCAGGCATTGGTAAGCCAAAATTCTGGAAGATTTCTTCAACACGTCCTACGGTAAAGCGACTGCCATACACGGGAGCCGGAACACGAGGCACAATGTGCGGTAAGCCACCAATATGGTCAAGGTGTCCGTGCGTAATAACATAGGCTTTTACTTTGTGTTTAATTGCTTCGAGATAACTAATGTCACATATGCCGTAATTAATTCCCGGTAAGTCGACCCCAAGATCGCTTCCGGCATCAATGACCACCGCATCATCTTTATATTCGACAAGCATCATGTTCTTTGATCCACCGCCGTCCATGCCTCCGAGGCCAATAATTTTCAGTCGAGGGCTTTCATCAATCTGATTTGCACGTCGCATCTGCTTCACATCTGGAGCACTATCGGCAAGATTATACTGTTCTATCATGCGCGCTGCGTCATCGTGACTTCGACGTTGTGCACGAATCGCTTCTCCACGAGAAGCACTCCGTGCCTGATCAGTGGTCTTAGGACGTGGTTTAGATGGAATACCTTGCGGCTTTCCCTGCTGACCTTGTTGTTGAGGTCGTGGCGGTTTGCCTTTAAATTGTTTCTGTTGGTTCATTATTTGGATAACTCCTTTTTCGTTTCTTGTAATAATGTTGGGACGGACTGGAAATCTTCTATCAAAGTCGTCCGCAGACTTCCGTCGTATAAAGCCGCCGCTGGATGATAAAGCGGCAAGATTAACAGACTGTCTTCTTTACCATCTCGCATAACTCGTACGCGTTTTGGCTGGCCATGATCGGCACTTATGCGCAAGTCTTTTATGAAGGCTTGCCCACTATGGCGACCAAGTGTCACGATTATTTTTGGGTTTATTAATGCAAGTTGTTTTAGTAGATACGGCCAAAAGGCGTGCTTCTCCTCAGGGAGCGGGTCTCGATTCTCCGGCGGTCGGTACTTCACGATATTGGTAATATATATATCTTCACGCTTCAGTCCAACTGATGCGAGCATTTTATTCAAGAACTTGCCTGCTGCTCCTACAAAAGGTTCACCGCTCAGATCTTCTTGTTTTCCCGGTGCTTCACCAATAAACACAATCTCTGCATCTGGATTTCCAGAGCCGAACACCAGTTGCGTGGCCGTTTCTTCAAGCTCCGGGCACACGTGCGATGTTTCAATGAGCTTTTTTAGCTGTTCGAGTGATGCTTCTTTTGTCATGATGAATTTTTTTCTTCACTAATTCGATACTGAAATAAACGAGATAGTATGCTGAGAAAAATGAGAGGAGGTATGGCACAATTTTACCGCTGTCTATCGCCCAACTTGCCGAAACATACACGATAGTCGTACAAACAACTATTGCCAGTGCTGTCTGTTTCGTACCCAATTGAATTCGTTGAACCTTGTGTGCCACCCTTTTACTCCTTTTACTTGTTCAGTTCTCGTGCTGCTGCTTTCATACTCAACTGTAGTCGTCCTCGGTCGTCGATGGCGACTAATTTTACCGTGACCTTATCGCCTTCTTTCACGACATCGCTCGGCTTCTCGACTCGTTCTTCACTCATTTCACTTACATGCACTAAGCCATCTTTCCCTGGTAATATCTGTACAAATGCACCAAAGTCCATAACACTGACCACTGGCTTATCTTTGTAGATAGTACCAACTTCCGGCTCCTGCGTGATATCACGGATCCATTGCATGGCTGCATCAATCTTCTCTTTGTCTGGGCTCGCAATCATGACCGTGCCGTCGTCTTTAATGTCGATTTCCGTACCAGTTTCTGCAGTAATCTTCTGGATGGTCTCACCACCCTTCCCAATCACTTCACGAATCTTATCAGGGTTAATCTTGATGCTTTCCACGCGTGGCGCATAAGGACTGAGCTCTGCTTTTGGCGCACCAATTGTGGTGAGCATATGACGCAAAATCTCAGCACGGCCTTGCTTCCCCTGCTCAAGTGCTTTG
>DAOLHH010000080.1:0-3772 GCA_035329185.1 Candidatus Saccharimonadota bacterium
AAGAAAAAGCCGACAAGATATTTTTGAATGAACAAAACGACATCGAGTCGCTCCGACGGCGTATTGAAGATGAATTAATGCTTGCGCGAGGGTGATTTGACGCCACGTTCGGCAAGTACAAATAACTGACGCATTGCGTCGGCAATCTGTGGACTTTCAATGATCATACCTATGGCTTCTTCTCCGAAAGATATAATACTTGTCTTGTCGCCGTACGTACTGAGTTCAACTTTGCTGGTGTAGTCGGTAGCATTCATCTTTGTGCGGACAATTTTGTATTTCTGATCTGTTGCCGGATTCCACATTTTTATATCTGAGCTTGCATTGAGCATGTGGGTCGTTATACCAAGTTTCGCACGCTTATCTTTGTAAGTCAGATAATAATCAAGCGACATTAGGTCTTGATCATGTGGAGAACGAATCACGTAGATATCCTTACCGGTCCTGAGCGTGTCATTGTAAATCTCTTTTATGGCATCAACCCCTTGGTAGAACTTGACGCCAGGTTGTTCTGAGAATGTATAGAAATAGTTGAGTAGGTTCGGCATTGCGCTCTGAATGGTACGCTCTTGTTCTAAAGCTTTTTCTCGATTCGTGCGAGCCATTTTTTCTAATGCGACCGGATTTTCCACGCGGTACACAAACTTTTTCTTCACATCTTGTTTTTTCGCTAGTTGGAACTCTACCAATTGATCAAGTACTGCATATGCGTTTGTTCGAGTGAGCGACAATTTTTGGGCGAGTTGTGGGGGAGTAAGGGTACCGTTCCTCACGAGCAAAATATATGCTTTTGATTGGGTTTCGTTTAAGCCAAGCTTCTGCAGTGTTGCGCTATCCATGTATGTATTCTAGTATAAGAATAACAAAATGTCAATAATAAATTGACAAACATTAGTTCTAATAACTTCTTAATAACATAACTTAGTCAAGATAAAATTGACTTAATGCTCATATGATTGTATGATATCGCGGTTATCTTAAGGAGAAAGATTGTGAGTAAGAAATGGGTCTCACTTGGTGAGATATATGTTAATCCTGACGGCAGTAATATGCACCCCCATGCTGAATATCCGATTGTAGGCTACGAAGTTGATATAGAGCATGATGGTGCGGTCGTGCATCATGTCACGTTTCAAAAACAGGTCAGGGGAGAAGAAGTGTTCATGGATGGAAAAATGCGCTGCATTCGTTCGGTTACACGTATAGTTGACGAAACGGTCCAAACTCGTAACAGTCCTACTGATCGATGGCGACTATTCGGTGGCAAGCTCGTTGAGTTTCGACCGCACGGTCCTTCACTACTTGATATGGCAGAATATGACATATACTTTGAACATCCTTCGCCAGAGCGAATGACCGCAATTCGTGCAGCACTTGGCTCAATAAGCCATTCGGTAACTGATACCTATAGGCCAATAGTGGATGGCAACGGGAATTTTACCGTCAACCCTGTACCGGTACCCGTCGCGAAGACTTCTTAACGCAAACAGCATAAGCGCATTGACAAAATAGCAAAAATTTGCTATAATTTAATCTGTTAATTCAAAAATAAAAAATCATGACCGAAACCACCCACGCCACTCCTGCTGACGCTGCACCTAACGAACCGCAGCCGGTGAGGTTTGTTCCTTTTCCTGTCGCTCATCGCACTGAACTATACGAAACACTAAACAGTAGCGGTGCCTCTCCAGAAGCTGTTGAGCAGGTAATGGGGCAGCTCGCTTCTCAAGATGTGCTTGATAGGCAGGGGCGAGTAGATGAATATAAAAAGCGTGCGCACACTGAAGATGAACTTACAGAGTCGAACCACAAACTCTATCATGCAGAAAACGAGAATGAACAGCTCAGGCGTGAAAATAGATTTGATACGCTCACCGGTCTCTTTAACAAAAAGCACTTTGAAGGTCAGGTACGTAAATATATTGAAGAGGGCAAATCTTTTTCGGTTGTATTGATGGACCTTGATGGGTTTAAGCAACTGAACGACACAAAAGGGCATAATGCTGGTGACGAGATACTGCGCGCAACTGGGAAGGTACTCCGAGAACAGCAGTTTGTTAGTTTGCGTGAGGGCGATTTTGCAGCCCGTCTTGGTGGCGATGAATTTGCAATATTTGTACACACTGGATTTAGCGGAAACGATCGTCGTTTCGAAAAGTCAGGGCAAGAAGCACGTAAAGGATTTGTAAATCGACTAGACCATGCGGTACACTCAGCGGCTGAAATGACCCATGCAGGAGCAGATATATATATGAGTGCGGGAGCTGCGGATCATTATGAGGGAGAGTCGTATGAAGAGCTCATGCATCGCGTCGATGAGCTGATGTACGATTCAAAGACATCCAAAAAAGCACATCGTGAACTTGTTCAAGCGAGGGATAAAAACCAATTACCAACCAGTGCTTATGTAGAATTAGATGGTCTCGGAGAAGTTAACTACCGTGGCGAGAAGTGGCAAGTCTATAACACCAACAACCTTCAGTCAAAAATAGAGCGTTATTTCATAGATGCGGACGCAATAAAAGAGGGCAGAAACGACGATGCTTTCAAAGATCCCCTCTCTGTAGAAACCTCACGGTTTATTCATGTTTTTGAAAGATTCGGAAAAGATCATCCAGCGCTTTGGAAGCGATTAGAACGTCTCGCTAAACAAAAACAGACGCACATTGATTCCGTTCGAAATAGCGAATCACCTATACCAATAGCCGATAGGCAGGCTAACTTCATGGAATGGATGCTGAACACAGAAGTAGAACGTAAGGTTTTGATGACCGCAGCATATGGATTTATGAAACGTATCGTTATGCAGAATCGAGTCTCACACCCCGAGGAAACCCTCCTTCCTATAGACCTCATTAAATAACATTGTATAGTCGTATCATCTCGGGTATGAAACATGCTAAACTTGAGGCATAAGCGGGATATATTTTTATGAGAAAACATAAGCAAGCTATGCCTACGTCATCGCCAACTTCTGAATCTATCGTAGTATCAAATGAGATACCGGAAACTCAATTTACGCAGAGCAATGTAATCAACAAGAAAAAAATTGCAATTTTTCTGAGTCTTTTGGTTGTAATCATAACCGCGGGAGTGCTAATGCTAAAATCTTCCGAAAAGATTGAACTGACCAGCTATACAAGCGAGAAGCAAGGATTTTCGATCAATCAGCCAAAAGATTGGGTGGTCGATGAGCTAAACGGTGGTGGTATCTCAAGCACAACATTCTCTGAACCGTACGATGTCTACGACACCTCAGAAGATGCAGCCGATTTAGGATTGCTTTCGGTTGAAAAAGCCGACGCATCTGCTGGAAACCCGAAAATTTCTAAAGAGGATTATTTTGCACTGTATGGCAATGCGGTGAGCGATGCAGTTAAAAAGGGTAAAGATGATACAAACCCTGACGCAGAATACCCGCTTTCATCGAGTCAAAAAGAAGCTAAGGTAGATGGGCATGATGCGCTTGTTATCGAAGCAGATATGGCTAATTTCTTGTTTACTGCGGGCGAAAACGGCAAGAAGCACACGGCTCTCGTATGGGTAAATGAATCTTTGCAGTATACAATCATGCTTGCGACGCCAACGTCAGACAAAAATGTCGGCAATGAGTGGGACAACATCCTCGCCAGCTTTAAAGTCAATCAGTAGCCGTTAGCAATTACGTTTAGCTTTGTTACAGCGTATACTGGAGTAATGGTTGAGACGAAGACAGAGCGGAAAAAGTTAGCGATTATCGACGGGAAGAGTGTTTTTTATCGTGGCTACTATG
>DAOLHH010000081.1:0-1459 GCA_035329185.1 Candidatus Saccharimonadota bacterium
CCTGGTTCTTTTGGTGCCGATTGCACGCGACCGAGTCTGAAAACAACTCCTTTTTCATACTGATTCACCAAGCGCAGACCCATAATAATCGCGATAGCAAATAAGAATACCAAAAAGAAACCAAGTCCTCCTAAAGCTTCCATACAAAACTCCTCTTTATAACTTCAGTATAGCCAGTTCTTACGATTCTGTATAGTCCGATGAAAGATGCCAAAGTGCACAATGTTTACACTTATACGCTTTTAATTTTGCACCCCTTTGAAATGCTGCAACATTTGCCGCGTCCTGTGCTTGTTTTTTCGAATCAAACGCTAATTTGTCTGAACAAGGATATTCCATGTGTACTTAAATTTTAGCGTGAAATCTCAGAAATATTAACTTTTAATCTTCCTGCATCGATGATATTTTGACGACTCGTCATAATCGAATAGATGGTAGCTACGGTGGGCACTGGAGTTATTTCAAAACTTACTCCAGCTGAGCAAGGGTCGTCATCTAGCCCAAATACTTTTATTCCAACGAGCGGAAATCTATCCCCCTGCATACGGTAAGGTGACGTAACTGCTACATTGTTCTTCACGAGCTCGTTCGTATCTGGACGAAGATACGTCGAATATTCTATTCGAGAAACATACCCAATTAGAGGCGGATATTGCTGGACCATAGGCATCTCAAGCATAAATCTTGGAGCTAAACTTGCAACCACCCTAGTATCTCCTCCGAATAATTCTGAGAGTCGTTGATTACAATCCCACAACTGTAGATTAGTATCAATTGGAGCAGTGAGAAGCGATTCAATTTCTGCACTACTTTCGGTTGATGGGCAATTCATACCCGAACTATAACAAACTATAGAAAATATTGAAATTGCTTGCGCTTTGTGATATAATGTATATATTGGGGCTGATTTTAAGCTCGACATTGGACTTTGACAAGTTGGATTGAGCAAGCCGGGTTCCTACACGTTAGCTGGGAAAACTAATAAATGCAAAATCAGCATTTAGCGTTGCGCTTGAAAAAGCAGCTGCTCTTCGTGGGCTAGTTGCTAACGAGCAATTCGCGCTAGCAGCCTAATCATTTAGTCTGCGATCTTCGTATCTGACATCAGATAAGATACAAGGTCTCATATTCATCTGATTGCTCACTCGCCTGCCATCTTCGAGCGAGTGCTAAGACTATAAGATTGCTGTTTTGAAGTATTTTGTTCGTTTAGAGCTTCGAAACCTAAGACACACTAAACGAAATAAGCTTGTAGTTCACCGACGAATCAACCGATGGACGTGGGGGCAGTACCCACCAGCTCCACCAATATAAACGCCCGACTACCTGTCGGGTTTTTATATTGGTGCATCACTTGAGGTGGGTAGTGCCCGTGAGGGTGAGGATGTCCGGTGGACATTCGAATTTTCCTTGCTTGCCAAGCGAGCGTGCTTGCACGTTGCCGAGCGGAATTTCAAGA
>DAOLHH010000081.1:1559-3703 GCA_035329185.1 Candidatus Saccharimonadota bacterium
TTGCCAAGCGAGCGTGCTTGCACGTTGCCGAGCGGAATTTCAAGAGCCTGTACCCGCCAGTAAAAGTACCTAACCGACATTAGGGTATTTTTATTGCGAGTTCCGGCTTTCCGAGCGTGTGAGTAGAGAAGTTGTGTAAACTTCACTGAGCTTTAGTATACTTAAGAAATGAAAACAGCCGTAACCGCTATTATTGTCAGTGTCATTTTGTTTGGAGGTATCGGGGGTTATGTTGCATACAAAGTTCTCCGAGAAGAAAATGGCGAACAACCTGAGGTTGCTGGCGCGCATACTTCCACCGCTACACCAGGAGGGACCATTGACCTTACACCTGAACAGAAAGCGGAGTCGTCATCCACTTTGAAGGTCAATCAAAATCAGCAATCAGCTTCAAACACTATTCTGGATCCAAGTGAGTTTACTACCTACAACTCATACCAAACAAGTGATCGCATGCTACAACAAGACATCAAAGTCGGAGCTGGTGCATCCGTAGTAACAGGGAAAAAAGTTGCCGTTTTATATAAGGGTTGGCTTACAGACGGAACAGTTTTTGATCAGACGAAAACCAACGAACAAAATGAGCCACAACCATTCGTTTTTACCCCCGGTACAGGTCAAGTAATTGCTGGCTGGGAACAAGGTATCATCGGTATGAAAGTAGGCGGTATACGTCGCCTCGTATTACCTCCAGCTGCAGGGTACGGTAATCAAACACAAGGATCAATTCCACCCAATTCTGTACTTATATTCGATATTCAATTGTTAGAAGTCGAACCGTAACCTAAAAACCAAGTACCGGGCCATAATAATACCAGAAGTGGTTTAAGATGAGCGTTGCAATTAATAAGATAAAGAGAAACCACACAAGCCCAACATTTTTTCGGAGTAACGATGCGATGCGTGCGAGACTACTCCCCTCTTTTAGTTGAAAGAATCCTTTGTCGTATAGCCAAGAATATCCGACCACACTAATGGTCCACGTCGAAAACCAAATACTGCTACAGAAGATGCATAACGAACCAACTACATACACCGACTGATAGAAGAACCAGATGACAAAACTCATCGATCCAAGCATGCCGAGTGCAAACAGCTTCCAGAACCAGTTTGGCAATTTCGCTTTGGCGAATAGAACAACTCCCAAAGTAATCAGAGCTGCAAACATAGCGATGCCCATAAGCTCATTCGGAAAACCGAGCACTTCCGCTTGTTCTGACTTAATTACGTTTGAGCAAGAATATATTGGGTTTAGATTACATGATAAGTCAGCAGCGGGCTCTCGGAGGAGTGTAATTTTTTCGATAATTAAAATTGATGACGCAAGGAGCCCTACCATACCAAATAGAACCAAGATGTAAGGGAAAATTTTAGTCACCTGAATATGCTTCTGCCAACTCGCAAGTCGAGCCTTTTTTTCTGGAACCGCAGATTTCTCAACAATAACTTTCTTATTTTTGCTTTTCTTTTGAGCCATTTTGCTTCCCCTTTACGTACATATTACCACTGCCCACCGCATCATTAATATGCTTGAACCCGTCTTTTTCTAATAATGCCACAAGTCCACGATTAATCTGCCCCACAACCATGGGACCTTCAAAAATAAGTCCGGTAATTATCTGGACAAAAGTTGCACCTAACTTAATTTTTGTATAAGCATCCTCAGCTGAGAACACTCCACCGACACCACTAAAAACAAATCGATTGCCAAACTGAGCATACGCACGAGCGAGTAATTCATTGGAGACATCAAAGCACGGTTTACCGCTGAAATTACCTTTGAGATGGGCATCATATGATTCAGACAGCTTAACGGTGCTCCTATCTTTGTAGAGGTTCCCATACGTTATGCCATCGACTTTATGGCGTGCACAAACGCTGAGCAACTTACGTGATTGTACCCAAGATTTGTCGATCGGCATTTTTACAAATAGTGGTCGCGTAATATTAAGTTCATCGATTGCCCGTAAGAGCTTTTCTAGAGATAGCTCATCCGTAAAGGGTTCACCTCCAAATGTATTTGGGCAGGATATGTTAATCGTGTAATAAGTAGCGCCGCCATGCTCCTCCCAGTATTTTAAAGAAGCTATATAGTCTGCAATACCGCTATCACAAGTGTTTGCTTTTCTGCTATTTGTCTTAGC
>DAOLHH010000082.1:0-3665 GCA_035329185.1 Candidatus Saccharimonadota bacterium
AAAGGAGTTTTTTATAATGCTTGAGTCTAATGACGTCACACCAGTATCAAAGAAGAGCCGAAAAGGGCAAGGGAAAAAGATGCTTCCTTGGTTGCTCCTCATTTTCGTTCTTGTAGCAGGGCTTGCCGGAACAATGTATTACAAAGATCGTGCTGAAAAAGTTGAAGCAGATCCAACTACGGTACAAAAAGAAAAAAATCAGGCTGAAACCGATCGAGTCCTGACTTCTCTTAAACGAGCAATACTTATTACGGAGACTGATGCGCCAACAGTGGCACGCGTCGAAGATCCAGAGAAGCTAAAATCTAGCAACGCAACTTTCTATAAAGATGTGCAGGTCGGAGACTATCTTATCATCTATCCGAAACGAGCAATTGTTTACCGTGAGAACATAGACCAAATCATTAATATCGCACCTATCATCAATACGGCAGACTTGAAGTCAACAGATGGCACGACGCCGGCTTCAACCACAACGAATACGACGCCTGCAACTGCGCAGTAGACATAAAGTAGATGATTAATAAAAAAGCCTCCGCAATTAACGGAGGCTTTTTAAATTGCTATATGGTCAGGGTAACAAGACTTGAACTTGCGATCTCACGACCCCCAGCCGTGCGCTTTACCAACTAAGCTATACCCTGATACTTTATTCTAACAAATATTGAGTCACGATCTCGGTGCCATATGCCAGCCGAGTCCTGACCCGCTCTCGACAAGCTTCAAACAAGTTTGAAATCTGTCTCCGAGTTTCCGAAAGTACACCGGACTTTCTCGCTCAGCCGTGCGCTCATGGCTACTAAGCTATACCCTGATTAGGTTAAATTATACCGAAGGAAAGATAGTTATATAAATAAATGTTGACATGGTTTGCTAATCCTCTGCCAGTCAGGTCGGGTCGAACATACCCTACACGAACTGTTAATTCATCTGTTGGAATACTCAGAAGAAGCAAAAAGCATATTAAACGATCTTAGAAATGCTTGCAATAAAAAGTATAGAATTAAGATTGTAGAAAACCTAGTATTCTAGTACTCTGGGTCACCAGGATTGCGTAGCTCGTCTTCTGCAAGACGCTGCATAACTACACCTCCCAGAACGGCAGTTAACTCTTGGTTAGCTAAAGGATCAACTACTAAAGCGTCAACTGGTCGGTCGTCAATACCTAATGGTCCTTCATGTTGGCGAATAGCTCTCTGTACTTCTTCCTCGGTAAACAATTCACGGGGTGACTTGGCTACGTTAAAACCAAGACCTTTAGGGTCTTTATCAACTTGGTTCCATAAGGCTACAAAGGGGTAATGTCGTTCGTAACCACCTGGTAATTTAGTAGAGCTCACACTAGCTTTCTTGACTACAGGACGGTCGCTAGGAGATCCCATGACACCTTCGCCTTCAACAAAATAAACTACGTCGCCTTTATTTAGACGACTTCTATAACCTTGGCGTGCTTCATTTGCCATAATGGTACTAGTATACCACACATGAGCCTTTATGTCAATTTTTATATGCTGGTCAATTTAGATTATGTCGCATAATCAACATTCCACGACACACACCAACAGGGGTAGAGCCATTTATCTAGCGACAAAGTGCTTTGTCAAGGGCTAACGTTATTGTCGCCCACCCCTGTTAAAACATTATTAAGCAACTTTGTATTTTTTGAGATGTGAACTTATAAAGCCCGAATAACGCAGTCTCTCAAATACTGATTTTGGAAGTCGGACTTATCACCAGTCTTGGCTTTTCCGTCGGATACAAATCGTGCAGACAATGGCTTGCTGTATTTATTGGAGAGTGACTGTAGAAGTTTCAAAATTTCCATAACACGTTCTGGATTTTCATCTATACCGATTGGATATGTGTCAATCCCAAGTCCTGAGTGCAGCGAAAGGTAAACGTTCCTTTCGATTGAAAAATTACCCGCTTCATACTCATCAGCTAATTCAAAATCTTCTAGACAAGGTAGCATCATGCCACAAAGCCCAATAGGCTTTGGGTTCTGTTCTTTGATGAACTTTGTAATCGTTGTATACATATTTGTAGTCACAGAATGCTCAAAAGTCAGTCCAAGCCTTTTAACAAAATTTACGAAACTACTATCCTCCTTAAAGAGAGGTGCGATTGAGCTGTCAATGCCTAGGAAGTCAGGTTCTTCGGCAAACAATGTGTTTATTTCTACCCAAACTTGTTTCAATTTTGAAAGCCATTCCTCAAGTGTGTTACAGCCCTTCGACAAGTCAGTCGGTTGCAAGCCTATAGCAAAGCCGTCTTTTTCGTAACGTGCTGACGGAAAGTAAGGGCTAGAGGGAGCATTGTTAAACGTGTAAGTAAAACTAAACGTTTTAGATGCGTCAGTCCTGATTATGTCTTGCAATAACTGTACATGGTCGTTCGTGATTTCTACTTGAGCAAGCTCAACATTAAACGATAATGCTTTGTTTGCATAGAAAGTTGGTAGCAGTAGTTGTGCTTCAGTAAGCGTTGCATTACCAGCACTTATATACTCAATCCCTTTAGCCGTAAGCTTGGTTAGCTTTTCCAGATTGTCTACTGTCGAGGAAACACGCTTGGTTTGTACGAGGTAGCCTTTCTGCTCTAGCTTGTGAGCTATTGCATCTAACTTTTGCAGAACTGACTCATCAGGATTTTGTGTAAATACGCATACGGTTCGTACTATTTTTTGATTACTCATATGTTTAGTCTACCAAATAACTTTCCATAATTAATTTGTTATCTCAACCAGCTACAGCCGTCATATTGTTGTAGTGGTCTTGCCAGCTCGAGTTCGCGTCGTAACGCGTTACGCTGGAGCCTAGCCTCTTTAATTACATGTCGAGTCGATTCGACCGCTTGCTCGTCAACTGGCTCTTGTCGTAGTAGATCACTCAATGCTCGTCTGCCTACACCAATTGCTGTTTCGGCGGTATGTAAGCGTTGTCCGATTTCTCTGATTTCTGTTGTTTGTTGAATGGTTTCCATAAAATCTCCTAAATAAAGTTTAAAAAATTAAAAAACGACCGCTTTCTTTTCGGCGGTCGCTCTTGTGCTTGTTTTAAGTCGTTTATTACGTTCGAGGAACTACCGCCTGAATAAAAGAAGTAAAACCAAAGAAAACGGCAGATTTCTGTCGTTGAGAGATGAGTATTTGTGAATTACTCATGCTTTTCATATTAGAATACTATAACACGCAAAATAGATTAAAGCAAATATACCGACATACTTTATAGTATAGAGGACTTGCCCACGCTAGCGCGGGCCCAGAACTTTCAAGCTACAAACAAGTTTGTATGCTGAAAGATTCTCTTGCGAAGTGCGCGAATGGCACTTCTCACCTCCGACTCACTCCGTGAGGTCGAAGCTTCAAGTTCTTACTCAAGCAAAGAAAAAAGCCGTCCAAACGGACGACTCTTTTCTTTGGTCGGGGTGAGAGGACTTGACTCTCTCATGTTCGCTCGACAACGTGCAAGCACGCTCGCTCAGCCAAGCAATGATTCCTCAACATGCCACCGGCATGTTTCGCCTACGGTTCAAGTCCTAAACTCAAACCAATAAAAAACGACCAGATAAACTGATCGTTCTTTATTGGTCGGGGTGAGAGGACTTGAACCTCCGACCTCACGGTCCCAAACCGCGCACTCTAGCCAACTGAGCTACACCCCGAT
>DAOLHH010000083.1:0-3575 GCA_035329185.1 Candidatus Saccharimonadota bacterium
CAAATTGGCGGAGTTTAAGAAGGCCGTTTATGTGGACGAGCTTCATGAATCTAACTGAAATCCTAACCATTATTGTCGTATATGCCTCTTTCGGTGCCTTCGTAAACCCTGGAGCCATCATCATTTCTTACGCGGTTGCAAATATGGCAGGGCTGGTCGCAATATTACCAGGTGGTGTTGGCGTGTATGAAGGTCTCATGACGGCGACGATGGCAAGTGCCGGCGTGGATAAGGGACTCGCACTTTCAGCAACACTAATATACCGCGTATTCAATATGACCATCTTTTTGCCGATTGGCTGGCTTTTCTACCAACGTGCACTCAAAACGGAATCCGGCCACGAGATAGAGGATGCGCTCGAAGCCACTCATGAAAAATGAAACAAGAAATATGAAATAAGGGGAGAGCTAAATAGTGAACCGAGTTTCCTGTGACTTCACGTCACTTATCACTTATCACTTATCTCCAATTGGGGCTTCTACCTCATGAGCCCTATCTTCGACGTCTCAGGTGCGATTGCGGTTCTAAACCAGACGCTCGAGTATGCCTATCCGACGCTCACTATCGTCGGTGAAGTCTCTGAATTCCGGGTCAGTAAAGGGAAGTGGGTGTATCTTGATCTCAAGGATGACGTGTCGAAACTTCGTTGTTTCGGCACGGTATTTCAACTGAACGTGCCAATAGAAGACGGTATGCAGGTTGCCGTGGTCGCCCAACCGCGTTTGCATAATCTTTACGGCTTCAGTTTGAACATTGTCTCAATAAAGCCGGTTGGAGAGGGGAGTATTAAAAAAGCTCAAGACTTGCTACACGCCAAACTTGAAAAAGAAGGCCTGTTCGACGAAGAGCGTAAACGAGCTATACCATATCCACCTGCACGAATTGCGCTTATTACGTCTGCTCAGTCTGCGGCTTTTGCTGACTTTGTAAAAATTATTGGGGCCCGCTGGCCTCTCTTGGAAATTGAACTTCATGATGTACAAGTACAAGGCGCACAAGCAGAAGAGGACATTGTGCGCGCGCTCAACCGCGTCAATCAATCGCCAGATATGCCTGATGCTGTGTTGCTTATAAGGGGTGGTGGGAGCGCCGATGATTTAGCAGCCTTTAGTACTGAATCGGTTACGCGTGCCGTTTCTGTGAGTCGGGTGCCAACGGTTGTCGCTATCGGGCACGAAGTTGATACATCGCTTGCGGAGCTTGCTGCAGATTTACGAGCTTCAACACCAAGTAACGCCGCTGAACTACTTGTACCTGACCATGCGGATATTCGTGAGGGATTATCGCGCCTGCGCACGTATCTCTCCACCTCCATGAAAACGGTGTGTATCTCGGAGCGAGCAAAATTAGAAGAAATGCAAAAAACACTTTACACGAGTATTGACCATTTTTTTAATCAAGAGCGACATTTTATTGAGCGAGCGACGCTTCAGCTTGAAAGCTATCATCCTAAGCAGGTGTTAAAGCACTGGTATGCGCTCGTGAGAACAAGTTCAGGTCTTGTAAAATCAACGACCGCCTTGCAGGCAGGTGATGAACTTTCCATTGAGATGGAGAAACGTACAATACAGACTAAGATACAATCTATAAAGGAGCAAGAATAATGGCAAAGCAAAAACCATACGTGCAACTGCGTACAGAACTCGATGAAGTTATTGAGCGTTTTGAACGCTCAGAGCATGTAGATGTAGATGAGCTACTTAAAGATTACGAAAAGGGTAAAGCTTTGCTAAAAGACCTCGAAACGATGTTAGATAGCGCAGAATTAAAAATTAAAAAACATATCGAGAAATGATTTTTAATTAATTGATCCAATAGCAGAATGTAGTACTAGTTATCTAATTAGTTAAAAGTCAAAAAAGAAAAATGAATAACTCTTCATAAGGCTAAAATATAGTGAGATAACGCACTGAACCGGAGTTTCTCAAATGGTTGATAAAGAAGATGTTGAGCTTTACGAAGACGTTAAAAACACCTATATGAGGTTATGATTTGGGGCCAGATTTGCGATTTTTTATATGCAACTTCAGCCATGATAATCCATAAAGTCAAAAAATGACTTTATGTTTTCCGATGCATGTCATAATCGTGCTTCAACAGAGTAGACGCAACTCACAACTCTATTTAATGTTTCTTAAAATGCTTCGAACAGCTGTACGCAGAATCATTACATCTATCAGTACGATGCCGTTGCAGAAATACTAAATACTAAATATTGATGTATTCGATAGCCAGTTGACTGCTGACGTATCTCCAATCGTAGCCACCGTCTTTGTGGTAAAAGTAAAATTTGATGTTATTGTATGCCAACTAGCCCAAGTTAATCATCTACGTTATTCCTGTAATCAAGTATAAATTCAACTCAACGAGTCACAAATACTATTTAAATTCTATTGAAAACTGTTGTAAGCATTTACTTAAGATGATACTATCGAGGTGCTAGGCAAAAACGAAAGAAAATATTCTAATGTCACCCGATGAAAATGAGCTACAGGACGCTTTGAATAAAGTAAAAGAATTTTACGGTGGCTCTGTACCGGAAGAACTTGCGCCCTATCTGGAGGGAGTTAAAACAGCTGAGGAACTAAGGAGTCAGTTAGCCGGTATTCTAGGAGCTAATAATGCAAACATTATTCTTGGGGGGCTATCGGAAGAATCGAATGAAAATGCTGTAATTGACACCTCTTTTCCGATTCAAACAAGCTCAGGTGTTGATGGTAACGTTCAAATTCCAAAAGAGCAACAAGAAAAAATAGATTACTTACGTAATGCCGTACAACTTCAGTATAACGAAGTACTTGGACGAGAGGTCCCCACTTATCTAAACGATCTAATGAATTCCTCAACATCTCCAGAGGAACTTGTTAGAAATGTTCAAACTTATATTACAACATCTGCGAATACAGGCTTAAGTAGCTCGGAATCAACAAACTTAATTAGTCTCCTAGACCAAGAGTTGGATTTGGTTTTGCCACCAGATCTAGGAAATTACACAGTTTATAATGTCCATGTTTCAAGGGGTGCTGATGGCAAGTTCGAAGTTACGGGTGCTACCGCAACAACTAGAGACAGGCATGGAAATATCGTATCTACGGTTTCGTATGACAGGGAAGAATTCGGGGGCTTATTGGCAAGCAATCCAGTACTTTCTTCGTCATTTAATGATCAGTTGAAAAATCCAACAGGAGGACTTTCGTCATCGGGTAGCACATTCCAGATATCGGGAGTATCCTTACTTAATATTGATAAGGCATCACCAGATTCAAGATCTGATGTTCTTCACGATCTTAATGGGGCATTAATAACGGCCACCCCTCCAATACCTGAACCGAAAATACCGGTTGTCATTGGGGATACCAGTGGTGACGGGGTGCTGTCTTACGATGAAGCTAAAGCACTGGCAGATAAATATGATCTAAACAATGATGGTAAACTTTCTCGTGCAGAGCTCGGTGGTCTCAACGGACTTGTAGGTACCGTGAATTCTAGCGGTAACACTACAGCTCTGGGAGGTATGCAGGTCGTAAGTCAACAAAGCGTCGATACTGCAAATATCAATAATGACATTAGGAATC
>DAOLHH010000084.1:0-3399 GCA_035329185.1 Candidatus Saccharimonadota bacterium
CAATGCGAAAGCCACCGACACCAGCAAAAAGTTCAACTACTTTTAGGTTTTTCATACTTAAATGGTAGCAGCTCGAACTGTATCGATCAAGTTTGATATTTACATCACTTTAAAGCACGTTCGATATATTTTGCATTTAGCCAGAAAGACCTCTTAACCTCATACGTACCCTGTGGCGTTTTGATCTTGTCGTTGGCGTTTCTACCATGAGGTCTTACATGCGCAACATTACTAAATCTAATCCCCGGTAAATCCTTATAATCACCGTTACCAATACACCTTACTGAATACTCCCAGACTCTCTTTGCCTCCAAAATATCATTCATAGGAAAATTCCAAAATTGTGCTTTCTTAAACCTAATTAGGTTACTGTTTTTTTCTTTCTGAAATACAACGAAGAGAAATTTATTCGTTTCAAGTTGTTCATGAAATGTTGACATCCTTTCGTAGCCACTCTCTCCCCATGCTTCATCTATAATTTGCGTGTAATCGAAAGAAGGAAAAGATATAGATTCACGAAGGGTACCGGTGTGTTCAAGTGTTATTACGCGCAAAGTAATATTAGCTTTTTGAAGCTCTTCAATTTTGTTGCTCTTCGCACCAATCATTTTAAGTGCCAGCATCCTCTTATAGGATTTATTTTTCTTATTCAGACGAATATCGATGTCGTTCTGAATATCTATGTCGGTCTTGTTTTGAAATTTACTCAATCTGTCGGTTATTAATTTCTCTACAGGCACATTAACATCATTTTTCTCTAATTTATTCGTTGAATCTTGCCCGCTCAGCAACCTATTGTTAATTAAGAAGTTAACGTATTGTTGTTTTAGAGAGAAAGCACGAGGTTTTGCTTTGATTTTACTTAAAGGCTGGTCCCTTACAATGAAGCTATTTGCAGATTTTGTGCAAGCTCCGAGATAGAACGTATCACCTTCCGAAAGCAGATGTGCTTTGCCTTCTCTAATTTTATTTACTATGTACTCCCAGTCTCTTTTTATTTGCGCCAAGTCTTCATCGGGAATTGAATTCTTAAAATCTAAAAAATGCATAAATTTGAACTTATAATCAATTATTGTTTCTATTTCCTTCCATAGATAAAACAATATGAGTACAGAGGAGTTTTTTTTCAAAAAACTACTATCTTCCCAGGTTTCATGGATAATGTTTTCGTAATTTATCATTGAGAAAACTAATCTTTCTTTTGCAACAAACTTCCTTTTCGCACTTTCTTTGATTGGCGTAGTTTTAAGTTCCACTTTTGCTTCTCTAAAATCAGCCTCGCTAATATTTCCGGGTGTGATTTGAAAAAAATATTTCTCGACTAACTCACCTAAGTATCCTTTTCTGCGAAGATTGTAATGACCAATCTTTTTCTCGATATCATCAATATCCTTATCGTTTAAAAGTTCCCTTAAATTATGGCCTAGGAGGTCTCTAGCTCTTCTAGTAACATCATCCTTCGATATATATCTAATACTATCCATCAGATAATAATACCTCAGACCATTCGTTTGGAGTCACTATAATATGTGCGTAAAGACTTATGCCGAGCAACCTAGAAGACTTATCTAATCTTTCAGTTATCAAAATGTCATCATTTGATGCAATTAAATTACCGCTCGGATGATTATGAGCGACAATTATACTTGCCGCTCGATCAGTTATTGCGTCTGCGAAGACCTCTCTGGGATGAACTAAGGAAGCATTTAACGTACCGATTGTTATGACACGTTTCGCGACGAGCCTGCTTGCCCCATCTAAAGTTATGCAGACGAAGTGTTCCTGTTTTTTATTTCGGATATCTGATAGCAGTTCAACTGCTTTATCTAAAGAGTCGATAACTGGTCGTTCTGAAACTTCAAACTGCCTCTTCCAAAGCTCAAAACTAGCGATAATCTTCGCTGCCTTGGCAGGCCCGAGACTCTTTACGGCAAGCAAATCATCATAGGAGAGCTCACTACCCTTCTCTGTAAGTAACTTATTAACTGCAAGTGCAATTTTTGTAACATCTGCTTGAGCGTTACCGTTGCCGATAATCGCCATCAATAGCTCGTAATCACTTAGCGATTCGACACCCTTTAAGCGAATCTTCTCACGTGGCCGCTCGTCTGAACGTCTATCTTTTAGCCCCATAAAGCAATACTACGCCTTTTTGCTATTAACTTAAAGATAAGCCCCCGATAGCTTAAAAGTAACGTCTTAATAAAGGTAGCCTACGTATTTGGAGACTCAATTGTTCCTTGAGAAAGTACACGTAAGGCAGCTAAACGGCCTGTCTTTCAACTAGCGTGTTTTGTTGGCTATCTAAAATAATCAGAACTTCAGTGTATTGATCATCTGCGCACTGGCCTAAGGCTACTGAACGAAGTATGCCATGTTTTTGCAGATCATCGTTGCATTTTGCTAACGCGCAGGATTCTGCGTTCTCACACTCCGAAGCATCGCAAAATTTTTCAAATGTACCCATACTTTCATCCTGGCATGTGAGTAGTTAATTTTTGAGAAAGCAAGCCGTTCCAAAAATTTCATTCTGAATCAACTTACGACTTGCCCAAACCGATGTAAGCTTAGTCTTAATTTGCTTAGATATACAATTTCTGTAGACTATTAGTATGTCTTACAACCTATATCTGACACATAAAAAGCACTGGGCTCAAGAAGAACCTGCTGAAAAAATACCCTACGCCGAATTCAAGAAATACATCGCATCATATAAAGGTATTCACATTGAAAAAGAAGATGAAGAAGCCCAAACCATTACTTTAACGTACAATCTACCAAAAGAAAGCGGAGCGGATGTATTTTATTTCAAATATGATAACGGCGACGTAGTAACTACTTCGAATCATACCGATAAATACGCGTTTTCTATGCTCGTGGATATTGCCGAAAAATTCAACGTATCAATACAAGGCGAAGAAGGCGAGCTCTACACTAGAGAAGATGCAGAAACCTTTGGTACCTATGCTGAGATGCAAGCAAAAACAAATTTGCGGAACGACAAGCTGAAGCAACAAAAAACCGAACAATTGCGCTCAGTAAAACTTTCACTCAAAATATACTACGTATTGCTTGTGGTGTGTGTAATATCGATGATAGGTATTTTATTACTCCCCTTCCCCCTCTTTCGGATATGGCAGTTGAAAAAGAGCCGAGCATTATTGCTCGAACAACAAAAAGAAAATTAAAGATTCACAGGATGAATCGAACCCTGAGAGAGCACGCATACAGTAGCTAGACGAGCTTGCCTTTCAAGCAGTGTCTTTGTTCGTTATCAAGCACTCTCAAAATTTTATCATATTGATCATCTGCACACGGACCTAATGCGAGCGGGCGTAGCATCCCATGCCTTCGCAAATCATCATTACATTTTGCCAACATGCATGACTCTACACTTGC
>DAOLHH010000085.1:0-3383 GCA_035329185.1 Candidatus Saccharimonadota bacterium
CTTCTTTGATACTGGTGTGACGTCATTAGACTCAAGCATTATAAAAAACTCCTTTAACCTTGAATGCTATTATAGCAATGTGGCTTATGTTTATAAATAGCATACCAAAATTATTTATTATTTTGATGTATCGATTTGAGAAACAAAACTATAAACCATTTTTGAATATGCGATCATTTCGCTTCTTGCAGTTTGCTCATCCGTAGCAGCCATCACGCATAGTATGTAAGGTCGATTTACTGCGTATACTATTCCACAATCGTTATACACGGTCTTACTATTCGCTTGCTCAAATACCCCTATCTTGTGTGCCATTTTAGTTCCACCAGGAAGACCAGCCGGCAATTTATCGTTAAACTCAGAGTTTGCTAATAGATCAAGGATCTTATTGGAATGCTCGTCAGTAAGATAACTCGAGAGATATAAGTTTCTAAATACTGAGGCGAAGCTTTTGGGGGACATAATTGGATAAGCTCCGTCCGTTGTTTTGGGCAAATCTAACTCATCGAATACACCATCTTGTGTCTCTGCATCAATCTTTTCTAATAATGCATTTATAGCCGTATTATCAGATTTCACAAGAGACAGTTCGACAGCCTCCTCGACAGAAAGTTGAGCGCCCTCGCCTCGTTTGTATAGATCTCCAAATTGACTGTCTAAGTGCTCTTTTTTTAGAATTAACTGATCTTGAGCGGCTATTTTACCCTCTTCGATATTCTTAAATACCGCCATGACTGCAGGTACTTTACCAAGGCTCCCGATTTCGACCTCCATTTGATCGTCGACGCCAATTGATGAGCCCGTTGGAAGGTACTCAAAATATATACCAACAGGGAGCTTTTTTTCTGCATGTCTCTGCTTCATGACTTCCCTGAGTTGCGTGAAATTTATTATTATATCGTCTGACTGCTTACCAAAAAGCGTTGAAGAAAGATAATTATAGCGTTTTGTAGAATCTGATCGTGACTCTATTTTCTTATTAAGAGTCCCTAAATTATAGAATAATATACCGGTTAACAAGAGTGATATGACGAATAATTTATACTCTTTTAGCCAACTAATCATACATTACTCCGTCAAGACTGCTTGCCATGAAATATGAACGTCTTTAATCTGAGGTTCTGATAATTCTATGACAAAACCATTGTTTGTCGTTTCTTTAACACGCCACATGCCTTCGATAAACTCATTCGGACTTATCACAATATTCGGAATAGTCGAGAAGCTATTTTTAAATTCTACAAGAACTTCCTTTTCTTGAGCTGGTACGACAGCACTACCAGCACTGTTTGGCGTTCGAATTGGTTTATCAAAAGTAACATCTCCAGAAAATACGGTATCTTTAAGTATCGAGATACCTGAACTGCTTAAATCAAAGTACTGATTTATTGCTTGCTCAATGTCTTCCAAACCAGTCTCAAGCACCGCTATACGACCAGACAGATTATCTATGTCTGACTGCTGGATGCTAAACCCGCTTCGAATTGCGTCTATCAACGACTGATCAAATCCTACGGGTCCATTTTGTTCGTCTGTGTTCGTCAAATCCTGCAAACCGATATTTTCAGTGTCGTTGTTTGCCACTACTTGACCTTCTGCTACTTTTTCTGCGCCGAAAATATCTGAGAAATCAACTGCAATCGGTGCCTGCCAATACCCACTACGGATAAAGACAAAACCGTCAGCTGTACCATCACCATTATCTGTAGCATCCATCATCAACTGACCAACAATGTATCCTGACTGGGTCGCTTTCATACCTAGACCTCTGTATGACGCGCTTGGTGCAATCATATCCCCTGCTTTTGGTAAACCATTTTCGGTAGAGAGTTTAATAGGAACACGTCCCATAAGTGCTATTTGCACAGGATATCCTACACCATCTGCAGCACCAACTATTTGACCAGGCTGCGTACTAACAATACCGATAACGCGATCACTTTGAGATGCGCCCGATCGCTCAACCTGACTTCTTCCGTCACCAGTTAACGACACGAGTTCGCCTTGTCGTATAGTTGCATCGTTCGAATAATATGTTTCCGCGTAATCTGCGCCTGTTAATTTAAATGCGGTAAGCGAGCTACCAGCAGAAACAACCGTCGAAGTACCACTCGAGGTGTTTTGTGCCCAACGGAAAGCAATATTGCCTGACGTGCCGGCAGTCGTGACAGAGCCTGACAACCACCCACCCTTAGTGCCAGTTGCAGTCGTTGCAAGGCTGATTGAGGTATTACAAGCTGTAACACCCGCACTCGCGTTACCAGCATGGGCTATATCTGAAGCTTGATATACGCAAGTTGAGCCAGCTGGTCCATTCATGCCAACACGAATATCTGGCGTACCACTTGATCCGGTTGTGTAAATAAAGCTTACTTGATATACCCACGTTTCACTTGTACCAGCTGCAAATAGTAGCTCATTATCATCCTGCAGTGCCGTAGAGCTCGTTACCGTTTCGTTCGCTGATTTACGAACTGCCGCACTCGCACGATCCGTACCACAACTAAATTGACCCGTAGAGCTGTCCCACAAGAGTTTTGATGTCTGCGTATCACAATCCGTTAATCCAGAACCAGTCGTACTTGAGAAGTTAGCTGCACCAGCTCCAGTTATACTCCAGTTAGCATCGGTCAGAACAACATTTGCATTTGAATCGCCAACATTTACAGTATCGGCTCCGGAACCCGTGCCTATGTTGGTTGTATTAACATCGCTATCAGTCGCTATATTGATTGTTCCCGTGCCGTTATCGAGACCAATTGCTTGATCGGCTAAAATATTACCAATAGTTACCGCTCCGGTATCTAAAATTGACAGAACTGTATTGCCTCCAAATTGTATTGCAAAATCACCAGTACTGTTGAGGTTGGTTGTGAAATTGTTTGCACCGAGGCTAATTGTTGTAGACGCATCTAGTGAAAGCGTGTCAGATAGTTCTGTAAAGTTTAAACCATCTGCGGTTATTGCAATGTCATTCGCATTCACGGTAATGCCCGTCCCCGCACCGACATCAAGCGTAACCGTTCCGCCTAAACTTACCGCACCACCTGTTGTTAACCCACTTCCTGCCGTGACGGTAACCGAACTATTAGCAAGATCACCATTCGCAACACTTCCATCTATAATGCTCGTCCCATCGACACTTGCGGTATCTATAGTACCATCAAACCCGACCACAAACTCATTAACCGCACCGGCTTGAAGTTGAACGAGATTACCGGAAACACCAGTCTTATTTACGAAGACTGTGCTATTGGTTGAGGAATCTGTTTGTGCTGAGCTTCTTCCAATTTCAACAAAGACGTTCCCAGCCACGTCAGTCGCAACAATCGTCCCATCAACAATCTCACCACTGGTAATGTCTGTCCCAAGGCTGGCATTAA
>DAOLHH010000086.1:0-3289 GCA_035329185.1 Candidatus Saccharimonadota bacterium
CAAAAAGTTGTGTTGTGGCAGCCATGGCACCCAAATCTGCGCCAATATTAATCGTGTTGGCAATGACGACGAGCCCGACCGCAATATACAGCAGTTTCTGGCTATAATGCTCTTTCAAAACTGCCGCTAAGCCCTTCCCCGTTATGGCTCCGATGCGAGCACAGCTTTCCTGCACAGCAAGCAGGAGTGGGTACATGAACGGGAAAGCCCACAGCAGACTAAACCCGCGCATCGCACCCGCTTGAGAGTACGTCGCGATACCTGATGGGTCGTCATCTGCCGCGCCGGTCACGAGACCTGGGCCGAGGATGTGCAATGTTCGATTAAATCTTTTTCGATTCACCAAACTTTTCGATACGGCAAACAATTGATGTTCTGTTTTGGTTAGTTTTTGCTGTGCGCGCGACAGCCGAGAAGTTTGTGCCATAGTTTTTGCGGTATATCCATTCAGATAATACACCACTCAAGCACAAGCGCTAAAACGTTGTTATCGCAATACCTATGATTGGATTGATCGTTTATAATCGACCAGCGATGTAATACTTGCACCGAATACTTCTAGTTGGTTCGCGTTAATATGAAGTGTTACATCACTCACAGGCGTGGATTCACTAGGCGTTGACCAAAATATGCCCGTTTCTACCTGGACTGGAGGTTTATTGACTATCATGAGACAATCCCACGAGCCTTGGCTAGGCTGTATTTCAGGAATTTTGTCAACTTTTACAAGTGTCTGAATACTGATAGTCCTTTCAGCATCTCTATAGAACTCAGGATATTTACTCTTTCGTCGCGTTTTCATACTACGATCGCGTGAATCATGCATTTCGTCAACGAGCTTAATCGTTCCCATGGCTGGTACCCGGATGTATTCCTTAGATGTTTTCAGTACTTCTACCCATCGGCCATTTTCCTCAAAACTACTATCTTGGTCTGTCACGGTTGTGGCAGAGGCTACATGGACAATTTCGGTCGGATAACGAAATGTTGCTTCGCGTTTGCGTTGCCACCATGTATTTGGTTTTGTTCCAATTCTTTGCAGTTGCCAATCTCCGAGTTCTCGTCCAAAAAGCTCATCCAACATTTCTTCGTGTGATTGTTCTAAACTCATAGAAGTATAGTAGTTCATAAAGCTATACATGACAACTTTAAACGCTTGACTATGGTGTATAGTCGTCTATCTGTGTCTGTTGTGTATTGCACTACATATTTACACGCAAGGAGAGAAGTATGAACCTTGTGATTAATATCACATTCTACAGAGGTACGTAAGAATTTTTACACTAAGTATAAGCAGTAAAATAGAAAGGTAACCAACGGAGGTATACATGAGTTATCACTATAAAACAGGCGTCTTTAAGACGTTCTTGCAAAGTCACTTGCGACTAGTCATTGCAGCAGTTACTGCCCTATTCATTTCATCACTAATGGCGGCGACACTTGATGCTAAAGCATCGCAGTCATCGGAATGGAGATATGTACCAGTTGCGGGCTCAAAAATCGTATTTAGTTGTTTAGGTAAAAACAGCTTATACACGCATACACTCAAAACGGTCGTATACGGAGATGAAGAAGCGTTCACCGGCACCGGCGAATATGATGCCGACACGAGCTACAAATGGGATATTATGGGGGATCTGTCTAGCAATAAATTAAACGCAACCATTACCTACACCGGCACCTCAGCTGGTTCGGTGTACCATCTTATAAGAGGCAAAATTGCCAAAAATGGCTCGGTCAGCGGAAAAGCAGACAGCAACTGTCAGAGCTTCACGATGCCTGCTGGCTCGTTCAAGAAGGTGAGGGTGAGTGAGATTGACGTCAGAGGCAATACAGGTACTGAAAACCAAAAAGGTGCGTGGATGTTTGGTCGCGATCTTTCTACCACCACAGATTTCCAGTTCAAGAAAGGCAACGCATCTCTACATAAAGGGAGCTTACATGTCGGACCAATATTAAACCTCGCTGCCGACAACACGACTCCCGACAATCAAGATAAATTTGTCGGCGAGTTCTTTGCGCGTGAGTCAGTCGCAAACTTCGATTCCCTATCCTACGATTTCAAGATTGCCGGTTCTGGCACGAACGCATCAGCAAACCAGTTTTATGTGAACTTCTACGTGACATTAGCGGACAATACAGACTTCAGAGACTGTCGCTTCGATTTCGTACCGAGTGTCGGCTCAACGACCGGCTATACAACGTTTAGCGTCAACAAAAACACAGTCGCGACAGCTGTTGGTGCGAAAAGCGGTGTCACCTGTCCTAATACCCTTGCGGGCATGCCAGCAGGCAGTTACATACGATCTATCGCATTAAATGTTGGCGATACGAGCGGAAGCGATACCAATCTTGAAGGTTACTTCGATAATGTCGTTTATCGAACAGCCGATAAGCACACGACTTACGACTTTGAACAAAGCCGACGCGGTGCCAAAGACAAAGATGAGTGTAAGCATGATGGCTGGAAGTATGGTGCTGATGACGAAGAAGAATCAAACTTCCGCAATCAAGGTGACTGTGTCAGCCATTTCGAGTACAACCATGGGCACATGGGTATGCCTAGAGGTATGATGTACGGCCGAGATTAATCTGATTTCTTTGAGTCAAATTAAATAGAAAAATAAGATGCTCCAACAAATAGGAGCATCTTATTTTTATTGTCCAAAGTCTGCTTCGAATCGTGCTCGTTCTTCTTGTGCTCGTGTCTGCATGTTAGCGAGAGTCCCAGCCCCAAAAAGTTGTTCTATTTCTCTGCGACGCTCTTCCATCAAAGCAAACATTTCGTGCGAGTTGAGCGTTTCTTCTTCAATTTGACGATCAATTTCCCGAACAGTATCAATATGAGCTTGTAGCTCCCTTCGGAGATCTCGCCCCATGAGGGATTCAGTAAACTCATAAAGAGCTACTTCGCTACTTTGAGCAACACCAACACCATCTGGTGGTAAATTATCAACCATAATTTAATATATTATATCATTTTTTTACATTTTTACACAATTTCCTGATCTCAAACATTCTCCATAGCCCATATTGTCTAAGCACGCATTTTTTGCTACTATCTACGGAGTTAATTAACAATTCACAATCAGTAGCGTGTCTACTCGTTCAAAGAGGGGATTCTTTGAACGAAAGACCGCGAAAATTTACTTACAATGATTGTAAACAAAAAAGTATCGTCTTTTGTTTACATAAAAGTAACTAAATTTTCGCGGGTGTAGCTCAGTTGTTTAGAGCGCTTCCTTGCCAAGGAAGAGGTCGAGAGTTAGAGTCTCTTCACCCGCACCAA
>DAOLHH010000087.1:0-3214 GCA_035329185.1 Candidatus Saccharimonadota bacterium
CATCATAACAAAAAAGAGCCCGAAAAATCAGACACTTTAAAACCATAAGCTTGTTAGTGCGTCCGCCAGCCGGCGGAGAAGAGACTCTCCCACGTTCCGCGAACCCAAAAATTTTCATGCGTCGAACAATTTTGACTCTGAAAAGTTCGTTTGCAAACTGCCATCTGCAGCTTACAAACTATTGTTACATACTGATTTAAAGTAGTTCGATAGATTTAATCGCTTGAAGTATCGCAGGGTTTTCCAAGGTAGGTATCGGCTCTCCATCAATTGCTTCATAACTAAATTCAAATTTCAAGAATTGATTACCTAACGGTGCGAATAATGTAAATTTTCGAGCTTTTGCATTAGTTTGGACGGCTGCAATATCTTCAGCGAAACCAAATCTATTTTCACCTAACTCTTGGAGCTTACTATTCTCAGGTAAACTATTTATGAGCGATATTTTATCGTCGTATGTACTATATGTAAAGCCACACTTATCGCATTTGTATGTGTTAACCGTATCTTCTCTGGTGCTGTTGAGTATCATACTAGAGAAGTTTCCGTCTTCATCAAGCACTGGAATATTTGACCGATATCCAAGAAGAATATCGAAGTACGTATCCGTACTACTCGAAGCTTCAGAATAGCGAAATGACATATGTTTTGTACGAACTTCTGTAACCGTAGCACCTTTGTCAGATTTCAATAAGACGTTTGTAATTCCTTCAATATCTTTATCAACACCAATTTCTATGGATTCAAGCAGTGAAGCTATAACTGGATCATCAAGAAGTTCGTTAGTCGGACACTCATTCCCTTTCTGAAATTCAAAATTGTACCTTTTTTTATCGTCATTAAAATACACATCCAAAAAACAGCCTTCGTAACCATTTGGTATGCTTGAAAACTCGATCCCGTTATGGTTATTAAAAATCCGTGGTTCATCAGCATGGCCGTAGTAATCGTCTGCTGTAAATGAAGCCACCGGATCGAAGTCAGTGTCAATATCGAATTCACTAATCTTTATAGAAATGCCATTTTTTATCGAAACGTAATCGTTAAAACTGGGTTCCGTATCCGGCGAAAATAGTATTGTTTCAGTAGGTCCGTTTCCATTTACTATCTGTTCGGTTAGCCAGCCATCGGGAATAACGAAATAAAGGCTGTCAAACGGCTGGATTTCTAGTTTATTAACAATTGTTGTTTCATTCTCGACATTTGACTTGTCTTGTACCTCTTCCTGTCTTGTCTGAACATTGCTAGGTGGGCTGTTGGCTTGAGAGTTAGAGTTGATTAAATAAACAGACGCTCCCGTAGTCGGAATTAAAATGAACGCAAGAATTAGTAGTAAGATACGTTTTGGTCGTTTATGATGCTCTGGACTGGAAGTCGTGGAGTTCGTAACTTGCTCATCACGATCGAGGTCGATGTTTTTCGTCTGTTTATTTTGATTGGATTCAATATTTTCGTCTTGATTATCTAAGTTGCTATCCATAGCGGTACTATACCACCATATTTTAAATTTTACATTTTACTTTTTGAAGGGTAATCACTAGACAGCATCCTAATATATTGGGTTAACAAATTCTTCACCACGACATCTTGTCGGTCGAGCCCTAGAGTCTCCACCAGGCCAACTAAAAAACACGCTTACGGACGGTACTTTAGTTGGTGCAATATCTAGAGTTATTTTTACACGAAATTAGAGATGAGATAGATCTTTGGGAGCAGATACTGGAAGTTGCGCACAAGGGGCACATCAATACTCTCACATGATTAGTCCCCCCCTCTAAGATTTACACCCTCTCCAGGCAGTGTATGAGCATGTTAGCTGTAGTCGGGTAGCACCGCAGTGCCTCGATCAATCGCTGCAACAACGGGTGAGAATGCGACCTGAAGCTGCTGAGGAAACCTCTGGTCGTCTGGCCTTACGTAGATCTCGCCTTCAAGGTCGTGGTTCACAATAAAAAATGACCCTGCCGTACCGTACTTAAGTCCGTGCTCATTAAAAGGTAGTGCCGCATTGATTCTAAAATTACCTCTCACGCTTTCATCGCGCATCACCATGAGTTGAGTACATCCATTTCCAGCTATCGGCCTTACCATGACATGCTCCCCGTCAACTACTCTGTGCATTCTGGAGTCAGGTACTGGTGATTCATCTTCGAAGTTAGCAAGTTGTGAACCGTCTGTGGCATTCATATATGGACGAACCGCTGCTGTTAGGAGTCTACCCGCATTCATGACAATATGAGGTCTGCTTTCCATGTAGAGTTTCATGTCTGTATCTGGGTCAGCTATAGTCCTTAGAGCATCTAAAGCACTCTCCGATTCAGCAGAATCGACGCTAAACGGAAAATCATCTCGTGAAAAAACAGGGAATAATGACATTTATATATAGTACAATAATAAATCATAATAGTCAATCCTTAGCCTCATAATGTGCGGGCAGATCGATATATTATGTAGTGTCCGCAATCCGTGTTGCGTGAATTAATAACAGAGGCAGTTGGCCTCTGTTATTAATTTTGCTTACTTTTGGTGCGAGATACAGAATGCTCATTTAACTTTTATAGGGGTCAGAAATACTAGATATGCAATGAAGACTTATCTTCGGAGATTACCGGGAGAAGATCAATGGCCTCAACAACACCACTACCAAGCCTTATATTTCTGTCTCTAGCTAACGCTTCTTGTTGCCCTTCGTCAATCTCTCGCAAAGCGTCAATAAAAGCAGCTTTTCGTTCTGGGGAAGCTGAATTATTATAATCCTCCGAAAGTGATGTAGCGGATATATTTCCGGATGCTTTTACTGCCGTAAATCGTGATGGTAGCGTTGCCATACTTACAATCAATAATAGCACGAGTAATTTGCTAAATATGTCCGGATTTTGCTAATAGGTCATAAAGGACTCTAACTTAATTAACAGGGGAGAGTATGACAAAAATAAGAAAAGAGCCGAAATTTGCATTTCGGCACCTCTGTAAACTTTCGTGGTGCGTCCGCCAGCTGGCGGAGAAAAGACTGTCCTACAAACCTATAGCTAAAAAGGTTTAATAGACTCTGTCACGATCTCTGTGAAATGAATTTCAGAGCCGAGTCCCGACCCGCCCTCGACATACTTGTAACAAGTTTCAAATCTGTCTCCGAGTTTCCGAAGCGCCACCGGCGCTTCTCACTCTCGACCTCTGTCGGTCGAGCCCTAGAGTCTCCACCAGGCCAACTAAA
>DAOLHH010000088.1:0-3090 GCA_035329185.1 Candidatus Saccharimonadota bacterium
GTATGGGTCTTTTTCTTCTTCTGCAAACGCTGCATCCTTTGCTGCTTCGGCTTCTTTCACTGCTGCGGCGGAGGCTTTTTCAATTTTTGCATCAAGATTTGATTGATTTTCTTGCATACCCATGTATGCCCATACACCGAAACCGAGCGAACAAACAAACAGAATAGTCATAAGAATTGCCACGAAAAACGACATGTGCGACTGCTTTGGCAGTTTCACAGGAGGCATAGACGAGGGGCCCGCGTAGGAGCTATTCGGATTCATAAGCATCATTCTACGCTATGGACTTATCTTGTCGCAAGTTCGTTATAGTAATACAGTTTCAAACTCTTGCGTGTTTTGGCTGGTTGTTTGCTTGGAATATGAAACCCATTACTGACCACCTTGTATGGTTTTTTATCTGCATAGTGTATGACGTGGTTATCGAGTTTATCCATGTAACGTTGTAGTAAAAATACATACATTCCGTCAGAGGGTGGCCAGTCATGCATCCAGTAATCTCCCCAAATAATCCGGATATGTGAACGATACTTCCAGTAGCGGAGCTTTGTCCACGCCACGAGCAATGGATTTAGCTCATAGCCAACCGTGTAAATACCTCGTTTTGCCGCAGCTGCCAGAAGACGTCCATCGCCGCTCCCCAGCTCGAGCATGGTCTGCCCTTTTTGCAAATCGAGCAAATCAATCACGTCATCGACTTGCATTTTTAAGGTTGGCACATACGGTGCTCCACGAAGGATTACAAGCCCAAACACAAGAATTATTGTTAGAAAGCAAGCATACCAAATCATATTAAATACTCTACAATCAAATGCTCACTAGTTCAATTTACAAACCTTTGTTTGCTCTGTTACTCTTTATGCTTAAGAGGTAATCGTGGAACAAAAGCTTTTTAACGAAATCAACGCGTCGATTATGAATGGTCTTACTATTGATTTAGTCGTCGCAGATCTTGTAGCGAAAGGTTGGCCCGCTGACATATCAAAAAAAGCAGTAGATGATTGGATTCGAAAGCATGCTGTCGTCCGACATGATGAAAAAACAAGTCTTAAACGATGGTTAAGTAAATATTATTTTATCGCGCGCCCAGCCATAGCTACCGTGGTCATATTGAGCTTGATAGATACCGCTATCGCACTTCTAAAACCCTGGCCAGTTAAAATAATGGCCGACTCAGTGTTTGGGAGAATTCCTGCCTGGGGTCCCTTAGAAAATTTAACGGGAACTACTACGCTCCTGATGATAACTTCGATTGCTAGTGTGTCGCTTTTCGTAGTTGGTGCGATTTTTGGCGCATTTCGTGACTATTTCTTACTTAAAATTAGTTTTCGATTGAATCGAAGTATTAAAGAAGAGAGTTTGACGCACATACTCCATCTTCCCTTGTTTCATCAACAACGACTCGCAAAAGGCGATTACGTTTATCGCCAAAATGTAGTAACGAATAGCCTGTCCGACCTTGTACTCGGTACTACAGCTGCGATTATCCAATCAATACTAATAATAGTAGGCGTACTGATAATTATGCTATCAATAAACGTGAACCTAAGTCTAATATCGATTATCTTACTCCCATTACTCTTTATAACCATTAAAATTATCGGACCAAAAATGGGTTTTTATGCGCGTAAATACACAGAGAACGCATCGGAAACTTCGGCAAAAATAAGTGAATCAGTCGATAATGCCGAAGCAGTCCAGGCCTTCACTCTCGAAAAGAAATTAGTATCACACATAAATCAGCTGTGGATTAATAGCTACATTTTTACAAGAAAAAATCAACTATGGGGTGAGCTACTGACGGGAGTCAACGGATTACTCGTTGCATCGGCAACAGCTCTCGTTATGTATATTGGTGGTTCTGCCGCTATGAAATCAAACATGACTTTTGGCGATCTACTTATATTTATGACTTATATGGGATACTTAATCGGCCCGGTAGAAACACTAATTCACCAAATTACAACCCGAAATCAAAAACTAATCGACGTCAGCCGTATCTACGAAGTAATGACCGATCATGAAGGCGTTGAATACCTAAGACAAGAAAATCATATGCCTAAAGTTATTGGAAAGATTGAGTTTAAAAATATAACCTATTCATACAATGACCGTACCGTGCTTAGTAATTTGAACTTTACGATTAATCCTGGACAAAAGATTGCTATCATTGGTCCGAGCGGTAGTGGTAAAAGCACCATCCTGAAACTTTTACCACTTTTCATAGAACCAAGCCAAGGAGAAGTATTGATAGACGGAATCAATACGCAACATGTATCATTACGAGAACTAAGAAAAAATATTGCATGGGTAAGTCAAAACCCACAGCTTTTCAATGATACTATTTTAGAAAATTTGCTCGAAGGAGATGTAGATCGTTATGTTGGAGATCAAGAAATTGCAGATGCAGTCGAAGTATCGAACATTTCCGAGTTCGTTCTGGACATGCCCCTTGCCTTCGACACACCTGTCGGTGAAAATGGAGGATCTTTAAGTGGTGGCCAAAAACAGCGTATATCTATAGCTCGTGCTCTTGTAAAGAATGCTCCCATCATCTGTCTCGACGAGCCAACTGCTGCACTCGATATAAAAAGTGAAAACTATATACGTGACTCACTCGAAAAAATGATTCAAGGCAAAACTGTCGTTATGGTCACTCACCGTAAACCGCTCCTCGCGCTTATGGATGAGGTATATGTTCTTACAGATGGAAATCTAGTACATGTTAACAACTTCGGTGGCCTTGATACATATCTTGCAAAACTAGAAGGTATCGAACAAAAGAAGGCAACTGAAGAAATCAAAATCGAGAAATCAAACAAAGATAATGACATAGCGCTCATGAACCGTCTAAAGTCTTACTTTGTTGAAATGCAACGAAAACGTCACGAAACATTGTTAAATGCACAGGCAATGGCAAAAGCTCGTAATGAATTACAATCAATTGATCATACCAAGATCACCATGAATAGTGAGTCTGAAGGATTAATCGAGATCAAGCACGAATAAGCAAATCACTAGTCTGCTTACTTCCTTACGACTTAAACCCAGTAGAAACACTCCCAGCTCCTGCTGGGATGGCTGAAGGTG
>DAOLHH010000089.1:0-3044 GCA_035329185.1 Candidatus Saccharimonadota bacterium
TCTTGTTCGCTCATCGAATAGCCATGGACGATCTTGGGAGGTATGTATGATTTGTAGTAGCTAATACCGAGTGCTAGATGGAGCGCACGGAGCAGACGATTTGTGACGTCATTTTCGGGGATAGCGACAGGGAAGGTTAGACTTTCGGTCATGGAAAACGACTCTTCGTCAGTTTCGAGCGTGTAGTCAAAGAAAACACTTTTCCTGTGCTCATCCAGGCGGATATTTTCGTAACGAAAGAGTCGTCCCTGCATATCCTTCAAGTATAAGGGGTTTACGGCTACGATGCCAACTGTTCTTTAACAAGTTCAGCAACTTGTCGTGGTGTCATATTCGCTTTTAAGATAAAGGCTTTCACGTTCAACTCTTTAATAGTCGCCGGTACTTCGCTTTCACCCATGTTGGTGAGCACGATGACCTTGATATCTTTGCCCCAGTCAGTGGCGCGTAATTTGGCAAGCATTTCATCACCATTCATCTCAGGCATCATGAGGTCAAGTAAGACGATATCTGGTTTCATTTCTTCAATGAGCGCAAGCCCCAGCTTGCCGTTTTCGGCGGTGTCTACGGTGTAGCCTTCAGCCTCAAACTTAATACGATACATTTGACTAATAGCGGCGTCGTCTTCAACAATTGCAATTTTAGGCATATCTATATAATACGTTCACAAACGAACATTAGCAATTCTATAAAATTAATGCCCTACTAAATAGCAGGGCATTATTGGTTATATAGTCACTCTTGTATTAGGCAGCGAATCGATGTATTGCAACTCGTGCCATGTGTACTGCTTTTGCGAGTACTCCTGGGTTCTGTGCAACTTCTGGGGTTGCAGGTCGAGGTGCTAAATCTGGTTCGATTGGCGCAACATACTGTTGTGCGTCGTGCTGTCTGTTGAGTGCGTCTAATGCGTGTAAACTCATGATTGTATTATATCACAAGCATTTAAAAAAAGCAATAGCTTTTTAAATTTGTACAAATTTGAGCTATCGCCATTTTTATTTTTCGTGCTCTGGTCTTGATTTTATTCTTTCTAATCCTTCATAAATACCGAAAACGCCTGCTGCTATAGCGAGAGCCCCTAATCCAGTCGTGACAGGGCTTTCAATAAACTCATGAGCTTTATCTAACGCAAAGTCACGTGCCTCCGGAGCCATCCAAATATTACTTGACCAATAGCCGGTTGCTGCTCCATATGCTAAAGAATGAATTAAATTTCTTCTAGGTGTATTATCGAGTCCGTTTGCTGAATTATATTTCATTACAGCAGGCGCACCCGTCCATAGAGATTGCATAAATGCGGATAATTCATGTAAACCTTTATGCTTTGAGACTAGAGTAGGCTTGTCTTTGATTTTTGAGCGTTCATACTTTGTCTGGAGGTATTCGGTACTACCCACTCCTAACATAACGAGTACAGATGCGGCGCTTCTGTTTAAACCCAGTTCTGCCATTGTATTTCCAGCAAGAATACCCGAGCCCCATTCGACATACGAAGTTTGGCGATAAATCAAGAAACGACCGAATTCTTTAGCTTTACTCTTAACTGATTTGAATCTTGAATTTGTTTCTAATGTATCGTTATTCATCTGATGCTCAAGTGCCTTATCCTCAAGAGCAGATGTGTTGACTCTAGAATCTCGATGTAACATGTAATAACTATAACATAATAGTAATAAATATGCAATATTACAATATAAACTTGACAAAATATTATTAAAGTTATTTATTAAATATAATGATGCAAAGATTGCAGCACCCCGAAGCTTTTCTGTCACCAAAAGTGGAAGTCCAAGGAACGGATGAAAAATTTGTCGTTTGCACCGAAGATATTATCCTCGGAGAGCTTGTGGTAGTTTTTGGCGGGGTTATAATTTCTATTGCTGAGCTCAATTTGTTACCAGAATCTGAAAAAAAGATGACAATGCAAATTGACGACAATTTATTTAGCTACTCAAAAAAAAGACATAATTCTGACTATATTAACCACTCATGCGACCCAAATTTAGGTTTTAAAGATTCGTTTTCTCTCATAAGTATGCGAAGTATATCGCCCGGTGAAGAGGTGACCTTTGACTATGCGATGTGTGACTCAGAGCCTTTCGATGAGTTTATATGTAAATGTGGTAGCACTGCCTGCCGTGGAAAAGTAACAGGCGACGATTGGTCTCTAGCGGACGTTCAAAAAAAATATAACGGATGGTTTAGTCCGTATCTTCAGCTACGCATAGATGCATCATCTTAAGCGTACAAGATATCATTAATTATTTTTATTAGATCTGATGGTTTATTTTGCGCCTTAATGTAGTAGCCGGAAATTCCATGGTGCCAAATAGTTTTTGGAGCCTCGTCTTTACTGATATTGGTCAATACTACGATAGGTGTTGAATTATCAAGCTTGCGGAAGCGCTCTAAAAACTCCACGCCGTCCATTACAGGCATTCTTAGATCGAGAAGTATCAAATCTGGGCGTGCATCTTTCATTACTTTTAGAGCATGAAGACCATTTGATGCTAACCTTACGACAAATCCGTTTAAGTTCAACTTAAGTTCATACATTCTTGCTATCGTATCGTCATCTTCTACTATCAAAATTCTAAAGTTATTTTGCGGTGGCATGTATTAATTATGTAATACATAATAGAATTTACAAATAGTTAGTAAAATAAATCACACTTGCTTTTATGGCAGTTTTCTGATAGAATGAAAAAAGCTCAATTAGAGCATAGAACATTTCAAACACTGTAGGACTGACCAAATTTTGGCAGTTTGCAGTGTTTTTTAATTTTTATTACTATTATGCACGATTCATTTGCTTACCACCCTGAAATAGACTCCGACAATTTCGGAGAGTTATTGCACTCGTCTGTTGATGATGCCCTAATACTTCCGTATTTTAAGAATTTAGATGACTGTGAAAATGAGATTCGTGAATTAGTCGCAAATCATACCCCCTTTTTAGAGGGAGAAAGATTTGATGGGAAGAAATTCAGTATATTTCTTAGTGGGGCAATCGATCCGTTATCTGCTCCAGCTAAAGCACT
>DAOLHH010000090.1:0-3008 GCA_035329185.1 Candidatus Saccharimonadota bacterium
TCTTAGCATCGTTCCATATTTGTACACCATGCCGTACCACGTGTAAGCCCCACTTCTAGGTGGGGTTTTAGCGTGGTTCCGCAGGGAAAGATTCAAACTCCTTACTAAAAGGTCGGGGTGAGAAATGCCGTTGGCTCCGCCAGCTGGCGAATCGCAAGGCAATCTTCACTTGAAAACCATGGCATGTCGTTATCGCATGCTTGTTTTCATAGAAGTTGCGGGCTGGCGGAACGTCGGTCGAATCCCTTCCGTTACACCAAACTATTTATGCTATACTCAAATTAAATGAATAAAAATCTAAAAGGCTTTAGCTTAGTTGTAAATCTACTAGTCATTTTACTATTTGGATTGGTATTTATTGCCGGCTGGAATGTACAGTCAAATCATAAAAACGAGAAGAAAGACAGCGATTCTAATCAAGTTAAGAGTGAATCACCGAGAGACGTTGAACCACTCCCCTCAGACTCTGACCTGGCTAAACTCGCAAAAACTCAGGATCAAAAAGATATTGCAGCGAGCATTCTAGAATATTGCATAAGTATGGGATGGGATGGCGTAGATGAAACAGACGGGCGTGTATCAGTGAGTAGCGACATTTTTAATAAACCATACCTATACAGCGCAAGCTCGACTAACGCGAATGTAAGTGCGTCTTGTTATTCAAACAAATACCCAGTTGGGGACCAACCGACAGGTAGGCAGTACCTATTACATAAGGATAAAACCCTCGACAAGTGGGTAGTTGACAGCGCAGGCCAAGATACTCCATCGTGTGAAAAAGTAGATAAGTTAGGCTATACACCCGATGTATTAGAGCTTTGTTACGACATAACTACAGAAGAAAAAAACAGAGTACCGTTACCATAAACGTGGCGCAGATATGCCATTAATATTCTCAGGTTCATAAAACGGACGTACCCCATTTGAAGCCTCAGCTTGTCTGAGGTTATGAATTTGGCACACACAATTGCCCACATGCGCATAGGGGCGTCGTGAGAAATGCCAGTGGCAATTCGCAAGGGAGTCAACTCTTGCAAACCAAGGCATGTCGCCATGGCATGCTTGTTTGCATAGATGAAGTACGGGGCTCGCTGAAAGTGGGTTAAATCTTTCGCGTGTACTAAATCTATTCACCCTTTGTTATAATTTTTTTATGGCATATAAAAGTGGCAACCCCGCATTAAATAAAAATACATTCAATAATCTTAAGGTAGTGGGTAACGACGTCATGACTCTTAACGGAGTCGCGGGCAAATCCCTGGTGCTCTTTTCACTATGCGTTTGCTCCGGAATCTTTGGGTGGAGTTTAGCTGCACAACAGAACGAGATGCTTGGATTGTACGTCATTGGTTCTATACTGAGTGCCTTTGTTGTCGCATTACTTACTATTTTCAAAAAGACTATTTCTCCATATACGGCTCCTTTGTATGCTGTATTGGAGGGATTTGCACTCGGTGCTATTTCCCAACTCTTTGAGATAGAGTTTTCGGGCATTGTTTTGCAGGCGCTTTTACTTACTGGTGGTATTTTCATAAGCATGTTGCTCTTGTACCTTTTTCATATCATCAGAGCAACGGAAAATTTTAAGCTTGGAGTGGCTGCAGCGACTGGAGGCATTATGCTATATTACGTAGCAAATCTTATTATCGGCTTCTTCGGCAAAGACCTTCCTCTCATTAATAGCAATTCAGGATGGGGTATCGGTTTTACGGTACTAGTTATTATTGTGGCTGCTTTAAATCTAGTAGTAGACTTCGACTTTATTGAGCAAGGTGTTCTCAAAAGAGCTCCCAAATACATGGAGTGGTACTCTAGTTTCGGCTTATTTGTAACTGTTGTCTGGCTGTACTTAGAACTATTAAGGTTGCTTGCAAAAGCTCGTAGCCGCTAGTCTGGTTCTAACTTCGTATAAAGGCTATACCAAAACGATTATGCTAAATAACTTAAAACACCAGGGTGCTTTATTATATACTGAGGCAATGTCAGAAATACCATTTCCAGCTAGTGCAGAAACATTCAATCAGAAAGCGTGGGGAGGAGTAACAGATCCTGAAATGCATGACCCTACTCGCTTCCGTTATTTAATACACCTCGATAGTGGGCGCCCGGTAGGCGACCCCGAAGTCGGCCCGTATGAATACGTGCTGGAAAATCCAGAATTGCTTAGGACTATGTCTACAATATCTACAAGTTTGGTCGATCAAGACCATACCTTGCTCTACCAGGGCACCAAATCCACGCACGGCTATATACTTGAAGTTCCTGCTTCTTCTATTATCGCGACCCACAGCACGGATATGTACTCCCAGAACCGAGATACCGAAACTATGAGTTCGCAACACCCTGTGACCGATCCCGATCAGTTACTTTTGAATACGGAGCCGTCTGATTGGAACGAAGTAGTTATAGCACCGGAAGGTCTTGTCATAAAAGCTGTATTCTGGGTCAATAACCAAACAGGCGAAGAACCAGCATACGACTATGAAACAGTAAGGCTTGCCGCAGAATCGAGTGGACTGCCCTTCCTTGAGCTTGATTTAAAAAAGTTTTAAACTGTGCAAAATACTGTATTAAAAAATAAGCATGATAGTATTCATTCGTGAATAAATTTATAAAAGTTATCATTGCTGGTTAGTTGTGCTGGTACTTAGGTTTTGGAATTCGCCTGCTAGCATTTGTGCTTCCGATATCGCATTTTTGGCAAACAACTATTACTGTAACCATAGTAATAGGCATATTTATAGCTGTTCTAATTAAGATTATAAAAAAATAGTTTATAGAGTTCTAAATAGGTAAACGGATAAGTGAGAGCTTACCAAAAGCATTGATTTCCCTTGCAAATGATAAGTATTTTAGTTGTATACTTAAACTAAATAAGTAAAGTTTTTAGGAGCGGTATGAAGCGGTTTAGCACGTTTTTGACAGCAATATTTTCACTCGTTTTTGTACTTAGTGCACAAACATCAGCAACATCTACCAATCTCATGTTGAATGCATCTGCAGAGTCA
>DAOLHH010000091.1:0-2973 GCA_035329185.1 Candidatus Saccharimonadota bacterium
AGCGCGCCGAAATACGCCACAAAGAGCGCCCATCCCCATGGATTATCTACTTTGACTTTTACTTTATCCTTCGCCATAAGATTGTCTCCTGCTTACCCTTCTATTTTACGCTCGGATGTCAATCTGTTTGAATTTAAACTGCTAGTTAAGCTTCCGCTGGATAAAAGCGTGCTCGTGTGAGGTGAGCATGTCATTTAGCGTCAGATGATAGACCTGTGTATTGCTCATGATTATTTCAATCTGTAAGACAACGGCACGGGTATATGTCTAGAGGTAGTCCTATTATTCCAAATCGCCCTTTCAGCTAACTCTTCTACATTTTCAAACCCTAATGATTGCATACTTTCCACGTCGCCGACTGAAAGTTCAACCGGATAAGCTGCCACTGAAGCGATTTCGAGCGGTGTTATGTCATGACGAAAAGAATTCTGCTGAAATGGTATCCAGCACACCCCTGGGGATTTCTGAATAAGTGTGAAGATCTGCAAGCCAAAACGCGAAAACTCAGTACCAATTATCTGAGCTGCATTAAAGTGCTGGCCTTCATGCCGAACAGTAGCAGCTATACTATTCTCGTCCGCCCGCACACCGAGTACCTGTGATAAATCTCTCATCAAATGACCAAGTTTTTCGGCGGTCTCTACGTATACCGTACTCGCGTATTCACTGCCAGCAGGAATTGTGTTGCGTATTTCTGAAACGCTCGGCATTACCTCAAGAGCTGCCTTGATTTCTTTCTCAAACTCTAGCATATTTAGATATATTATATCATACTTGTCAAGTAAAAGTTGTTCACTCTTATCTAAAAAATGCGTGCAAAATCACAACATATTAGCACTCTCGTTTGTTGACTGCTGAATTAGCACTAGAGTATAGTGGTTTTGTTAACTTAATTTGACGTGGAACGACCAAGCGTATAGAAACCACGTCTCGATGCACGAAAGGAATAATGATATGAAAACGAAGCCTTTTTAACCAGTTCAGACTTTTGAACTGGTTTTTTAAACTTTAATTTTATAGGACTAATAAATGGAACCGCTACCACTGAACGAACTTTCTAATATAAATACTGAGGAGATACTCCTAAAGGATGACCAGCATTTTAAACTTGAGGACACTAAATACATAATTGCCAGAATGATTGAAGGGGCTAAGAGTATCATTGGACACAATGAATATTGGGAAGAACTTCCAAAGCAGTCTAAGGAGATAATTATCAACGAAGTCGCTACATTGTTGCGCTATATAAATGCCATTCAAGGACATAAAGGAGATCCACAGTGGCTATCATCTAACCTACAAGGTCATAAAGATTCAATTCGTACACTCTATGGAACTTTGTATCCTTACCTTGTCGGGGGGATAAGAGAATATATAAATTCGTTGGACGAACAGAAGAATGAAACTGTGCAACTACTAAAAGAGCTCAAATCGGTATCTAAACAAGCAAGAAGTGCGGAGCGCTCTTTTAAGGAAGCCTCTTCCGGTATATCTACAGTTGAGCTATCAAGATTTTTTGACGAGGTTGCTAATGGTGATACGACTGGAATTGCCAAATTCAAGAGGACTTGGAAATACAGAGTTGATAGCTACTCTAAAGATGCTAGATGGTGGTTCATAGGTGTTATATTCATGATAGTAGTTACTACGTTACTAGGTACATATATTTTTTGGGATATCAGAAACAGTAGTGCATTAACACTAGAGGGAGTTTTTGCAAGGGCGTTGATACTGGCAGGCCCAGCTTATGGGGTGAAGTTTTGTTCGAGAAATTATAGTCTTGCAAAGAATTTGAAAATCACCAATACCCATCGAGCTGTAATAATGAAAACACTATTAGCATTTATTCAGAGGGACGATATTACTCCTGATATAAAGGGCGAGATTTTACGAGAAGCTGCATCTCAAGCCTTTAAGCCAGATGCAGTAATAGCCAACAATGAGAACGACGCAGTTATTGAAGTGCCAATACCTTTTAAAAGGTAGCGCTTTTCTCCATACTTCGATAAATTGTAAACCATTTATTGCAGAATAAGTCGGATTTACTCCGGCTTTTCTGCTTCTACTTCGGGAGGTGAGCAGACCGAGCAATCTGCTTTATGCAGTTGCACGGCTCGTTGAGAGGAGGAGTCACCTCCTCTCAAAAGTAAAGAGCCTCCCATAAAGGAGGCTCTAAACGTAATTCGGCACCGTGCTATTTTCCCACAAATGAATGCAGTATAGTAACCGCTACGAGGCTTAACTTCTGTGTTCGGCATGGGAACAGGTGTATCACTCGCGCCATGGGCACCGAGGCTCGCCCTTCGGGTGAGCAGTTGATAGTGAGTGGTTAGTAGTGAGAAGTTCTTATACGAACTGCAAACGAGTAACTACAAACTGTGAACTGCGCCCATTGACGCATATCGATGTCCATGATGGTTGGCATGGTTTTGAATTATTAAAGTATTTCGCTTTGTCTCAGACGCCGGAACCCGGCCACTACGCTTTCTAAGTTCGGAAAGAGACTTGCTTGGGTAATGGCGGTATTTCGACGACCGAAACATTTAGACTGACTGGTTCGCACCTGAATGATACGTACCAAAAACTAGTTGAAAGAATGCATCCCCATGAAACACACCCCGAAAGACCGAAGTCTAGCAGATATGTTTCATGGATCATAAAAAGCCAATGGATCTATTAGTACGCTTTAGCTACACACGTCACCGTGCTTCTACCTTGCGCCTATCAACCTGATCGTCTTTCAGGGATCTCATAGGGAAAACTCATCTTGAGGCTAGTTTCGCGCTTAATATGCTTTCAGCGCTTATCTATCCCGCACATAGCTACTGGGCAATGCAGTTGGTACCACAGCCCATACACCAGCGGTGCGTTCACCCCGGTCCTCTCGTACTAGGGGCAAATCCTCTCAATTTTCCTGACGTCCACAGCGGATATAAACCGAACTGTCTCACGACGTTCTGAACCCAGCTCACG
>DAOLHH010000092.1:0-2932 GCA_035329185.1 Candidatus Saccharimonadota bacterium
CAGCCAGCAAGCGGTGTCGGACAGCCAAATGAGCAAGCACCAGCAGGCCAAAATACAACACCATCAGCACCGGCGAATAATGGTCAACAACAACTAGCACCTCTTGATCCTAATTTGCCCGTTCAAGCACCAGCACAATAAGCACAAAGCAAATAAGCAGTGAAAGACATCTAAAATAAGTCTAGGGATAAGTACACTATGTGCGCTTAGAGTGAATTGACACGCAAACTCACTACGGCGATTACAAATCAGAGCGAAAAATCTCAAAGACAAAGAGTCAAAGTAATATTTGACAAATTGCAAAATATAAGTATAATAAATAAAATCATGAATATCATGCAACATCACCTAGATAAGTATTACGTCCAAATCAAGCGGGCGTTTTATTGCATGTATTAAAGCTAATAAAGAGATCAACAAAAAAAGCGCCCGAACGGGCGCTTTTTTAAATGGAGAATATTATGGAAATTATTGACTTAAGTAAAAATGAGAACCCTTTAGGATGCAGTCGACTTGCACAATCGCGTGCAGTCCAAGCGCTCACGCAACTGCATCGTTACCCTTGTCAGGGAGCATTCGAAGAACAGTTGGCTGAGCGACATGGCTTTCATGCGAACCAAGTCTTTGTGGCGAACGGAGCATCGGAAATCATGGACTTGCTTGCTCGTTCGCAGATGCAACCCGGCTTGAATGCTGTAACGACACGTGGAAGCTTTGCTGCGTACTCTATGATTACCGCAAACGCAGGTGGTCGGATGCGTGTACCAAGCGTTACAGCCGATATGGAATCTGATATGAGCTCGGTTGAAACATGCATGGATGAGAATACACGGATTGTATGGCTGTCACGGCCGAATAATCCGACGGGCACATTAGTCCCCAAACAAGCAATAATAAATCTCGCTCTTGCGCACGAGAAAGCTATTGTGGTTTGTGACGAAGCATACATAGAATACGTCACAGAAGCTGAAGAAAGCCTACTGAGTGAGGCTACGCTACCAGAAAATTTGGTTGTACTGAGAAGCTTTTCTAAACTGCACGGCATTGCTGGTCTTCGTATCGGCTATGCCGTAACATCCCCGGAGTTGGCGAACGAACTTCGAAAGTTACAGTTAGCATTTAGTGTTTCGTCGGTTGCGATTGCAGCAGCAACTGGTGCACTAGAAGATGAAGCATTTCAAGATCGTTCGCGCGAAACGGCACGCCATGCACGTGTACTTTTACAACAGACATTTAGTGGGCTTGATGTCGCATATCTATCGAGTGTATGCAACTTCGTTAGTTTTGAAGTTGACGACACGCGACGTACACATGCCCAATTACAAGAGCGGGGATTTCTGGTGCGAGAGCTCGAAGCATTTGGCTTGCCACGGCATGTGCGAGTCAGTACCGGCACTATTCCGCAAACACAAAGATTCACACAAGCAATCACAGAACTAGTAACCCAACAACATAGATAGGAGAAAATATTATGGATAATGCAGATATCGCGTAGCAACTTGCTGAAGTGCAAGAGCGTCAATTACACGAAAGTACGCAGATGCTTGCGCGCACCGAACGACGGGGGCTCGTTATTGAGCAACTTACGCTGTTTCATGAAGTGCTACAAGTACTTACGGCTCACGTGGTTCTCACCGCCGATGAATTGTCGAGGTTGAGCGAAATGATCAGTGTCATAAGTGAGCGAGAACGAATGCGCGTCGGCGCGACACCATTGCCTCGAATCGGCACCATCGAGTTACTGCCTACGGATCATCTTGCAAGCAACTTTATGATGCTTGAACGTTGCTTTGATTTCAGCCGAGAAGATACGCGCTAGTAGGCTCGTAGATAATAGCTGTGTGTCTTGTGAAGGTAGATTGCACGGCACACAGGATAAAATATCATTAATCGTTTAAATTCATCGAAGCAGTGCCCATGAACTTTGCTTATGGGGTGTGAGACTCGGTGAGAAGCAATCTTGCTTGATTGTGCTCTGTATCAAATATAGTTGCACCAAATTGTATAAGTCGTGCCGTGTCTCGGGCAAGCACACGATTAACAATACCGAGGTCTTCGGGTTGAGCTGGTTTGATTATTGATATATTCATAACCTTAACGCCAATCTGTCTTGCAAAGGCGCGTTCAGTTTGAGCACCAAGAGACATATCAGTATCTATCATGCGCACCAATTTTTGTATAGGTTGTGCGTCAGCTCCCTGCTTGATTAATTCGGCAAATGCGGACGACATTTTAAAATATTCGAGCGCGCGTGATTCAGCAGATTCTTTACTTGTCATTTTGTCGATATCAATTTCATTTCTACTAAACATTTCGCGTGCGTTTTCGCGCAGTTTCGAAACATCACGAGCAACATATCTTTTGTTGAACTGATATCCCCCAATAACTGTCAGCCAGAATTCCATAAATTCAGCCTGATTCCAATGCGTTTTACCAACGAATGCTGGCTCAATCGCGGTAGTTGCCTCTATCTGCTTATCAATGTATAACTGCTCGGCGAGTAAGCGAGCAGACTCACAATTGCGCGCTATGATCTCTTTCATTTCGAGACCTTCATCTCGTGCATGACCACCACTCGTTATTGATGTGCTCAAGTATGATTCTGGTTGCAATCCCAGCTTTTGTTGCGATTCGTATAGCCATTGGTACGCCTCATATGGATCAAGGCCATCTGATATGACGACCTCTGTAAGTTCTTGAAGTAATGGGCGATACGAAAAATGTGCCTCAGACATTCGCTTATTATCTTAAACTACTATACGTCATGCAAGCATGAGCGAATTAGCTATTTTGTAAATAGATAGTATTGACGATGAATGAAAATAAGAGAATCGTCATGCTCTTTTTTGTAGCAATAAGTAGTAAACGGCTCATTACAAGATTGTGTTTTAGCCATAAGCAAATTAGAATACGTACTATGAATATATCTAAA
>DAOLHH010000093.1:0-2814 GCA_035329185.1 Candidatus Saccharimonadota bacterium
GGCGCAACGGTTGTAACATGTGACGATATGCGCCACCGTAAACTAGCCATGATCGATGACTACATATTATGGGAAGGTAGTTTGAACATGCTGTCTCAGAACGGCAGTAAAGAAGTGATGAGGCGCAGTGTTTCTAAGGAGTTATGCCAACAAATGATGCAGTTTATTAAAGTTAGGTAATTGTAGCAGTGCTATAATGCGAGGACGATATGGATGAACAACAAGTGCAAAAAGACATTGAATCAATGGTAAATTACCTAAAGATTCATAAACCAGAAAGTGCTACACCCGAGTATGCAGCAGCAATGTTAGATTTCATGCAGACAAAGTTACATGAGTTAGCTCTTAATGATCCTGAAGAATTATTAAATCTTTACGAAACATACCAAAAACCAGAAACAGATAAATAACAGATACCAAAAAACTTATGCTGTTACCCCTGTAAGCATAAGAACTATATAATATTCTTGCATTAATGCAAATGTTTTTGATATAGTTCGAATTACCAAGGAGGTAAAGGTGTATGAGTAAAAAACAACTCTCTTTCCTAAGCTTATTTATAAGTGTAGGAATTCCCTTTGTCCTCACTAGCACAGTTCTTGCGCAAAGCGCGGGCGACGTAGGACAAGTTGAAAGCTTTATCCGAAACGTCATCCAAGTCATCGCAGGTTTAGCCGGTCTCATAGCGACCGGCTTTTTTGTTGTTGGGGGCTTTGGTTATATAACAAGTTCGGGTAACCCTGAGACTTTAGAGAAATCAAAGAGAACTTTGATTTTCTCTGGTGTTGGGTTAGCTATAACAATAGGGGCATTTGTTCTAAGTAACATTGTTACGGGACTAGCAACAAACGCTTTCGGGAAATAATCCCGAATGATATCATCATTCGCCACTCTATTTAACGGGGTGGCGAATTTTGCTGTTATAAACACAGACTTACAAAACTACTTACGCCCAATAATGTACTCGTTGGTTGGTCTTGCAGGCGTTGTGTCGGCATTCTTTATCGTACAAGGTGGCATTGAGTACATGACCAGTGCAGGACGACCAGACAAACTTGAGCATGCGAAAAAGATACTCAAGAATGCACTCATCGGTCTTGTTATTGTCATTGCAGCAGGAACTCTTACTTCGATTCTTAATAATGCCTACCAACAAGGTGGCGGAAACATAGCAGAACAGCTCCCTACGCTACAACCCGTACAAACTGATACTGGAGGTGGTGGGATTACTGAGGTACTCATAAATGCCATTATTGGCTTGTTTAAGCACATCATCACTTCCGCAGGTAAACCATTCATAGAAGCTTTGTCGTACTTCACGCATGAAACACCTCTGATGGCGAATAACCCTGCTGTATTTAAGCTGTGGTTGACGGTGTTAGGTATTTCCAATGTTCTATTTGTGCTTGGAGTAGTCCTGATTGGTTTTCAAGTTATGAGTGCTGCATCTTTTGGATTTGAGGAACTAGAGTTCAAGCAATTAATTCCTAAGCTAGTCGGTACGTTTTTACTTATGAATATGTCGATATTTTTCATAGATGCGATTATTGGCCTTAGTAACGCAATGATACATGCCGTTGAATCGGTATATTCATCACAAACGGTTTGGGATGTACTTAAGTCGGTATCTGATCTCTCGGGTGGATACGGCTTCGTGGCACTTCTTATCATGGTTGTTTTCCTGATACTTGCAGTAATGTTAATCATCTTTTATGTACTGCGTATTGTGACTCTCTATGTTGGTGCGGTTCTTGCACCTATAGTTGCGCTACTTCAGATAATTCCAGGCTTTAAAGACTTCTCAATAACTGCAATTAAGGCTTACATCGTAAATATATTTCTACTTTTCATACATGTCATTATTCTCACTTTAGCTGCAACACTGTTTGCGAGTGTAAAAGTTGAAGGTGGCGCAACCCCATTTAATCCAGTCATGGCGATGATAGTTGGTGTAGCAACCCTTTTGGCACTTCTCAAGACACAATCCGTCCTGATGCATATGTCATATGTTAGCGCGGGGCCTAGAGCTATGAGAAAGCTAGGAACACAGTTCATGAATGGCGTTAGCTATACAACCTCCAAGATTCAAGCATCGCGATCTAGCCGTCAAGTAGCAGGAGAAACAGCAAAATCTAACAGTTCATCGAGCAAACCAAAAACAACGACAAAGGAGGGTTACAAATGAAAACAACAGTAGTACCTGCACAAATAACAAGTGTTGAAGATAGAATCGCAGGAAACCTATCATTCAAACAATTGATACTCATGATTGCACCTGTCTTTGTGAGTACGGCAATGTTTATTCTTCTGCCACCATTCACAAAGTATCGACTGTATAAAGTCATCATATCTGGATTGTTTGGACTACTGTGTCTTACGCTTGCCCTACGCATTAAGGGACGACTCGTCATTGAATGGATAGGAATGCTTTCACGATATAATCTCAGGCCGAGATTCTACGTATTTAATAAAAACAATACGAGTAGCAGAACGCTACCCCCTAAAACAAAGCGCATAAAAACTCAAAAGAAGACTGAGGAGCTAAAAGCGCCAGTTCTTCCAAGACTGGCGTTATCAACAGGAGACATCATGAGTTTTGAGAATGCTTTAGGTAGTCCAAGCGTCGATATGCATTTCATAAGATCAAAGAAAGGAGGATTACGTGTCCATATTAAAGAAATCAAATAAACCAGTCAGTTCTCGTGAACAGATACGAATTGATGGTGTTCGTGATGGCATACTTATTCTTCCAAATAAGGAATATAGACTTATCTTACAAACATCTTCTATTAACTTTGAGCTTATGAGTGAAGA
>DAOLHH010000094.1:0-2752 GCA_035329185.1 Candidatus Saccharimonadota bacterium
CTTACTTTTTCCTGCAGGTGAAAAAGTAAGCAAAAACCCCGCAGCCGGACACAAAGAACACGATGAAAAGTGACTCATGATAATGAACGTGCCTGCGGAACGGCAAGCGGTCCGGCTAGTTACTGAAATGGAGTAGCCGGACTGGTCCTCGGCAATGACTCGTTCATTACATGACTCATTTTCTCGGTTTTTGTGTTTTAGGCTGGGGCTACGGGGGAGACGAGGGGTTGTTTTTAACACCTTAGGATGTTATTATTACCGAAGTCATTTTCAAAATGACCATATACGCGGGCTCGTGGTGTAGTGGCCTAACATGCCTCCCTGTCACGGAGGAGATCGCCGGTTCAAATCCGGTCGGGCCCGCCAAGACAAAAGTCTCATGCAAAGCATGGGGCTTTTTTCTTGCCTGGACTCCGACTCGGATTCGAGAACCGACGGAAGACTTGAAAGGTCGCCGGTCCACAGGTAAAAATTTCGTCGAGCTACCTCTTAGTTCGTAAGAAATGTATTACCGTGCAAGCATTTTATGCGCAATCCGGTCGGGCTACCTGTTCTGCATCTATCGTCATGCTCGCGAAAGAGCATCTTCATGTGAGCTATAATTATGTCATGTCTACCATACTTATTATATTCGTAGTACTCCTTGTCGTGTATCGCCGAAGCCTTGGTAAATTAAAGAATAAATACACCTACATTCTCTTAGGTATGTCTGTTATGTGGTGGCTATTCCTCGTTATAAACATGCTACGTACTGACCTTGTATGTGGACCCGATGATGCGTTTTGCAACAGCGGGAATACGTTCTGGGGTGACGTATCTTGGGGGAGCGGAATTGCACTTATTACCTCTTCATTATTTTGGATACCTTATGTGACAGTTGTTCTCATTGTAAATTTTAGAAAAAAGCGGATAAACAAACCAAAATAAAATTAGACAAATAGTAAAAAAGTGGTATTGTAAGTTTATGTTATTTATTGTCACTGGCGGAACAATCGACAAAATGCCTGTCTATTTACCAGACGGTTCTTTTGATAATGATTCGAAACTATTCGGGGAGACACATGTGCCTGACATGCTTGAAAAAGCGAACTATCTCGGCGAGCGGACAGTTCGACAGCTGTTCATGTTAGATAGTCTAGACATGACTGACGATCACCGAGAAGTTATTAAAATTACTGCCGAAGAAAGTAGCGAAGACAAGGTTGTAATTACTCATGGGACGGATACAATGCCAGAAACGGCTCGTTATTTACAGAGGAGCAGGGTATTAGCACGCAAAACTATTGTCTGTACCGGTGCAATGGTCCCTTATAGCGTTGGTGCTGAATCAGATGCACTATTTAATGTAGGCTCGGCGATTGCATACGCTCAAGTCTTACCTTCGGGAGTCTATGTCGCGATGAACGGGCAGGCGTTTAACGCACAAAATGTCTGGAAAGATGTCGAAGCAGGTGTGTTTCGTGCGAAATAGTATTTGCTAACTTAAGCTGTGGGGCGGAGCTGGTCGAGTGGCAGGTAGTTTTGGGTGGTTTGTGGATTAAAGCGGGCTTCAATAAGGCCACTGTCTCGTCTGCGGTACGACGTAACGCCGACTCCTGGAGAAGCGTCTTCTGCGTTCACTACCCTAAACGTACCATCTGAAATTGCAAGTGCTGATGCATCGTCTATACCGACACCGAGGTCGTGACTACCTGGCTGAGTTAATCTTTCCTCAAGATATGCTTCATGATGAATACTTCGAGGCGTGTCTAGCATACCACCATTCCATGGCTCATTTTCGATGTAATCGTGGTGCACACCAACTATTGGTTTAAACATGCCCATGCCTCGCTCAATAACCCATTGGTTTTCTTCAGGTTTTCCTTCTGGAGTGTACCAGCTGATGCCTTCATTTGCCTGAAGCAAGGTGCCTGCGCTACCACCACTAATTACTTTTCCTTCTGAGTCAACCAAAGCTTGTCCGAGTCCGGTTCGATCAAACAAGTTTCGAGCTTGAGTTGTGTTACCGCCGCTCATCCAAATGACATCTGCCTCACCAACCATATTTGCAATCCGCTCTGCTGATGGATCCTCAAATGTTTTGGAATTTGGGTTGCCATGTAGAACCTTCACTTTTGCACCGAGTGATCGAAAAACTTCGTTTGGTTCTTCGGTGTAGCGTCTGTAAGCCTTTGCATTATTGGCGGCAGAAGGAATGATGAGAACGTTTTTAGGTCGCTCTAGTCCGCTAAGTTCAAGTGCTTCTCGACCGATACGCTCTCCGAGTCCGCCACCACGACCAACTAATAGCAATTTGCGGTCGGGGCGGTCGAGAAGGGGTTGGGGGTTTTGTGCTGTTTCTTTTGACATACTTTATGTACAACTATTATACATAAATTACAGTAAAAAGTCAAGTATGACTTGCTTAGTAATCTTATGCTGCCATCTGGTCGAATGATTCAGGACGGTAATGGTCACTCATGTGGTTAGGGGCCTGAACTGCACCAGCAAGTACTGGCTTGCCGACAAGACGAGCGACGCCACGCGCTGTTCTGACGACTGTGTCCAAAACGACGTCTACGACGTTGAATGGGACAGGGTAGCCGTCTGGGACGAATCCTCCTAATTGCATTTCTGGTCTTGGTTGATTTTGTTCTGGTTGCGACATGGTATTTCTCCTTTAATGTCTATCCTGCAAAAGAAAACTCCCCGGTGGTGTTCCGGGGAGCTCGTTTGCTTTGTTGGTTTAAGTTTGGTTACAAAGAAATACACT
>DAOLHH010000095.1:0-2717 GCA_035329185.1 Candidatus Saccharimonadota bacterium
ATGACATGTCTCGATCGATAGGGAAGGTGCGCATTTTTCCGTACAGTCTCACAGTGAACGGATTTTCCATGTTCTCACGTTTTGACATGAAATACGGCTGACCTTCGCCGCTCTTTTTGCCAAGCTTCGCCAAAGCAGTCATATCAAGAAAGCTTCTATGAGTCGGTGCAACGACCACCGTACCAGCCTCCTTATATCGCTCAATATCCTGATCATCGATCAAAATTTTATGTGCAGCTAAGGAAGTCGCAATACGTACAGTGGCAGTTACAAATGGAGAGAATTCAAGCTCATTACCCGCAGAGGTGAGCTCTTGTGGTGTTCGATCAAGATAGTTCTCAATAGCGGTGTATGGTTTTGTCATTATTCAAGACTCTACAATTAGAATCCCAACAATGCAAGAATAAGCGCTATGAATGAAATAAATTAACGCCGTAACTTTTTCCAATAAAAAGAGCCTACAGAGGGTGAAAAGTGCCTCTGGCACTTTGGAAACGAATCTTCCGTTGAAAACTTGTTTTCAATCGTGAAGTTCGGCGGTCGCAGCATGCGACTGGGCACCGCTTGGGATGTCTATAAATAAATAAGAGCCTACAGAGGTGAGATATGCCTTTGGGCATATCGGAACCCGCAGACTGATTGCGAACTTGTTTGCAATCATCGTCGAGGGCGGGTCGGGATTCGGCTGAAGCCATGCTTCACCGAAATCGTGACGTGGGCACAGATCTTTTCGCAAATAAAAAGAGCCTACAGAGGGGGTGGGCACCGCTGTAGGCTCTTTACACCCTTCAACCCACCTTGAAGGCCTTCCTCAATATATCTCGCAGAGTATATCGAGGCCCACTCAAAGGTTTATCCGCTGACACTAGCCCAAAACTCTAATATGACGAGAGGGAGGAGCGGGGTTAAAGGGAATAACTGTTTTAGAGTTTAAGTCTTACTCCTATCTGAGCTAGAACTTGCGCTTAAAGGCGTGGAGGGTAACAACGACAAAAAGCAACTCTAAAACGTTAAATCCTATCAATTTTGGTGATAGAATTTAGGGGGTAAAAGGTACGTAATGCATCATATAATAGATGCTTACAGTTGCTATTTTAGCAAAAAAGTGGCTTTATGTCAATACTTAAGGACATTTTTGTATTATTAGCAATTATGTATTATGAAAACTCTTACGCTTAGCGACCACCTTACCGAACGATTCTCCTATGCAACACCTGAGCTCAGTACATTGACTTGCGAAGGCGTTGATTCAGAACTGCTTTTTTCGCTTCCCAGAGTCGCCATCGTCGGTAGCAGAAAGGCAACCCCATATGGTATTAAAGTCACGGAAAATTTAGCGAACGAACTCGCAAAACAGGGCGTCGTCATTGTCAGTGGACTTGCTTATGGCATAGATATTACTGCTCATAAGGCGACACTCTCCGTTGGAGGACGTACCATCGCTGTGTTGCCTTCGGGCATATCACGAATTTATCCTGTAGTTCACACGAAGATAGCGCAAAAAATATCCGAATCCGGCTTGCTCGTAAGTGAATATCCTGCCGAACACCATCCCCGTAAAATTGAATTTTTAGAGCGAAATCGTCTCATCGCAGGCCTGAGTGATCTTGTCGTTGTTACTGAGGCTGCAGAGCACTCAGGGAGTCTTAACACCGTACAGCATGCAATGAAAATGAACATTCCTGTCGCCGCTGTTCCTGGACCGATTACGAGTCTTTATAGTGCAGGTACGAACGCGCTCATTAAAGAAGGTGCTCACCTGATTACTTCAGCTCAAGATATTCTCGCTTTGCTCGATATCGACACGCACAGTACACCCTCAAAAACTCGGGTGGTGAGCGACCCAGAAATACAGGCGCTCCTAGATTTACTTGCCCGAACTCCCCTTGAAACCACAGCAATAGCGCTCGAGCTCGGCATTGATACGAAAAAACTGCTTAATCATTTAACCATGCTCGAATTAAGCGGAGATGTCGAACAAAACGCAATCGGTATCTGGCAGTTAAGATAAAACTTGCCAGACCATAGCTGGGTACGATAGACTTACGCGATTGTCTTATATACAGCCCGACGCGTATACTAAGCGCTAATGGTAAGGAAAAACACACTTGAGTAAAAAACAGCTTGTCATCGTTGAGAGTCCGGCGAAAGCACGTACTATCGAAAAATTTCTTGGAAAAGATTATGTGGTCCGCAGTAGTTTCGGTCATATTCGAGATTTGCCTAAAAAAGGTTTAAGCATTGATAAAGAAAACGGATTCATGCCGACATATGAAGTGAGCTCTGACAAGAAGAAGGTAATCAGTGAACTTAAAAAAGAGGCAAAGCAAGCCGAATCAGTCTGGCTCGCATCTGATGAAGACCGCGAAGGAGAAGCCATAGCGTGGCATTTATGTCAGGCGCTCAAGCTCCCTGTTGAAACGACAAAACGAATCGTTTTTCATGAAATTACCAAGCCAGCGATAGAGGCCGCAATAAATAATCCTCGAAATGTTGACGTACACTTAGTCGATGCGCAACAAGCCCGACGCGTACTCGATAGGCTTGTTGGTTACGAGTTGAGCCCGGTACTTTGGAAAAAGATTCGACCAGGCTTGAGTGCTGGTCGTGTACAATCCGTCGCTGTTCGTCTCATTACTGAGCGAGAACGCGAGATTAAAGCCCATGAAGCCGACAAAACAGTAAAAGTAACCGCCGATTTGCTTACAACGACAAAA
>DAOLHH010000096.1:0-2565 GCA_035329185.1 Candidatus Saccharimonadota bacterium
CCTGCCTTCATTTCTTTGGTCGCAAAGAAATGAAGCAAAGAAACGACACCCAACTAAAAAGAAAACAGACTCTCGCTCAGATACCAGGGTCTTCCGCGCGCCAAGAACGGCAAGCGTCCAAAAGTAGTTTAAGTAAAGAAGACTTTTGGATTGGCTTGTCGCTTGATTCGGAAGACCCTGATTGAGCAGAATCTGTCTTTTTAGGGGGTGAGAGTGAGAACTCAGAAAAACAGGTTTGAACTTATAAAACTTAAATTATTTTACAAACGAATGAGCTACTCGTTGAATAATATATGGTATGGTTGCCGTGATTAAACCGAAAGGTATTATTGTTTTTAGCCATCCATGCTGAATATACAAAACCTTCCAGAGCCCGGGTCTAAAAAAAGCTGAACCGTCAATCAGTTTCAAACCTTTGTCGGTAAGAACAAGACCCTCGGTGACATATGTTGGGTACAACTCTATACGAACTTCCCGCAAATATTTATTTTTAACTGCTGAATCTGCAAGTTGACTTGAATAATTAAAACCGATTTTTTTTAGTAGAATTCGTTTATCCAAAAATAAAGCACACATTGTCGATTTAGCAACAGCATATGGTGGTGCTTGAACACCTTTCATTCTGTCTTTACCGTCTAGCTTAGACCTTCTTATAATTTCAAGATAATACGCTTGCATATTTTCATCATTAGTTTTATTAACCGCTCTTACAAACTTATAGATACTATATGTATGTGCCATGAATAAAATTATACACACAAATTGATTGGCATCTTCTAATCCGAATAAGCAAAAGATATGTAATTGCGTACTACAAAGTATCGGCAGGAACAGGACTTTTGAGGAAACAATGACTATTTTTGTCTAAATCATCAACTTTCCGTTGACGATGAAATGCCCGGCTCCCACGTAATTCTCTCTTTGCCAGACGGCTTCATCTTTGGATATTTTTCCCATCATGTATTTCATATCTGCAATTGTTTCAAATGGCTGGTCCCATTCAGTGACTTCTTCAAAATCTGATTGGTTAAATGCAAGCCAACCTTCTTGGGTTGGGTGCATAATTCCGTCTACTACTACCACGTCCATATCCGGAGTTATGACATAGCCGCTAAAAATCAAATCTGCAGGTCTAGATGCTTCAACAAGTTTTCTATTGTTCATTCGTATGAATCGTTTTTCTGCCTTCTCAACCGTATTAAGTCGTAGAAGTAATCCTTGTTGCCATCTGGGTTTACCACCATTCTTAAGTATCCCGTCTCGATACGTCGCGACGTTAACTGTTGTTTCGGTGCCGGGTTCTATGAGATCAATATTACTAAACGGCATGAGAGAAAAAACGTTACGATTCATATTTGACTCTGGGTTATAAGGATCGCTATAAGATGGCCATACTCGAGTAATGTCTGCTCTTCTAGTGTTATGTGGGATTTTCATACTAGAGAGTGTATTGACGGTAGGATACGATTGCAAGCATGAGAGATTTGAAATTTAGAGATATTTGCTGGTGTAGTTCATTTTGGAGGTGAGTTGTACGAGCTTTTCGTGCAGGTGGCCATTGGACACTACAGCTCCTCTAATGTTCGTGTCGTATCTTTGTTCGTTCCCGAATAAATCGGTTACTTTTCCGCCTGCTTCGGTGACAATGACGGATAGCGCAGCTATGTCCTCAGGCTTACCTTGCCCGAACAACATGGAGTCATATGTTCCGTTCGCAACCATACATCCAGTTATTACAGCCGAACATAGCGTCGTTACTTTCGCACCTTGTTTGTTGAGTGCACCTTTAGGGCTATCAAAAGCTACTTGTTCTTCGCTATTAAACCACAGCTCTTCGTCAATGTATGCACCATCAAAAGTATCTTTATCTGACACACGAATTGGTGTGCCGTTCATAAAAGCTCCTTTGCCCCGCACTGCTTCATACAATTTGTCAGTGAATGGGTCATACACCACACCAAGCACGCTCATTCCCTCCGCATTTACTAATGCGATAGAGAACGTCGATATGGGCAGGCCTTTAGCAAAGGGCATCGTACCGTCAACCGGATCACAGACCCAAGTATATGGCGCGTCTTGCTTGATAGATTTCTCTTCCTCGCCCCATACACTGTAGTCAGGAGTCTCGGTCGCCAACACTGCTATGACATGCAAATTTATTTCAGTATCTGCCTTCGTGACGATAGTTTTATCGTCCTTCACTCGTGCACCATCTTCCCCACTACTAAAATACTTTCTCATAATTGCGCCTGCATCATTTGCAAGTCGCTTCGCAATCTGAAGTTCTCTCAAATATTCATCCATATTTACATAGTAGCAGAGATGAGTTCATCTAGTAGTTCCGGAAATTCGGTACCCGTGTCATCTATCGTGAAGTGGCCGAGATGGAATTTTCGGAATGCAACGCTCTTTACCTGCTCGCTGATACTTTTCTGAGCATCAAGAATGCCATCATGATCATTATCGGAGTAAAAGACCGTCACCCCTTTTGTTCTCTGCACCAGATCAGGATCGAGCATAAAATCGCCGAAAAACTTTTCCCTTCCCGTTTCCCAACTCAAACCT
>DAOLHH010000097.1:0-2546 GCA_035329185.1 Candidatus Saccharimonadota bacterium
CTAACTCTGCAGTCAAGCGGACTTGCCTACGGCAAGCCGCTTACTTTGGCCGTTATGCGCTAATGGAGAAAAAGTGCGAATCCCACAGTCTGTTGATGCGCTTGAAAATCTTGGTCGCGTCCGGTTGTCGCCTTCGTTCTTCATGCGTGACTTCCTGTATAGCGAGATCAGCAATTTCTACGGCGTACCAAACATTCCTGAAAATCCTGACCTCGCCATTAAAAATGGCAAGCGTCTATGCGAAGAGATCCTTGAACCGCTGCAGGCAACATTCGGTCGTGTTGCAATCCGTTCAGCGTATAGATCTCCAACCATCAATGCGCTCGGGAATGAAAAGGGCCACAACTGCGGATCTAACGAAAGTAACGCAGCGGCCCATATATGGGATCTTCCAGATAAAAACGGGAAACATGGTGCAATGGCCTGCATCGTGGTTCCATGGTTCCTCGCACAGTACGACGCAGGAGCCGATTGGCGTGCCATGGCCTATTGGGTTCATAACCATCTTCCGTATAGCCAGCTTCAATTTTTCCCAAAACTCTGCGCCTTCAATATCGGCTGGCATGAAGTTCCGCAAAGAGTAATTCATAGTTACATTGAGCCCAAGGGAGTACTGCTTCGTGGCTCTCCACCAGACTATGAGCTCGCGCCGCATTACCATGGCTTCCCGCCTTTGGTATCTAGCACATAACAAGTCGTCCAAGCCGACCCGCTAAAGCGGGCGGCTTAACTCCAACGTTAGACCACACAAACCCAACATCGCAAAGGAAAGAAATTTATGATTGAGGAAGATGAAGATTTCGACCTTAGTATTGAGTCGGATGGTTGTAACGATGAAGTCGTTCCGCCAGAGGCAAAAAAGATTTTTACATCCAGCGGTGATTTAGAGATTGACTCATTGCACGGCAAAAAGACAAGAGGCCGCTTAGTATTGCAGCCTGATTTTCAGCGTCAATATGTCTGGGATTCCGTAAAGGCCAGCAAGTTAATTGAATCCGCAATCCTTCAAATTCCACTACCAATAATATACCTATCGGAAGAGAAGGATGGAAGAGAGTACGTCATCGATGGCCAGCAGCGATTGACATCATTCTTCTCATTTATCGAGGGAAAATTCCCGGATGACAAGCCATTCAAGTTAACTGGCTTAAATGTCTGTTCCGATTTGAATGGGAAAAAGTTCAGCGAATTAACAGACGAAACACAAGATAAAATCAGGTATTACAAAATTAGAGCAATAACATTTCAAAAGGATTCCAGTGAGGAATTGAAATTTGAAATATTTGAGCGCTTAAACACAGGCTCGGTGCAACTAAATGACCAAGAGTTGCGGAACTGTTTGTATCGCGGAAAACTCAACCAAGCGCTACGCGAAATGGCGGCTGATGCTGACTTTATGTACCTCTGTGGGCTAAAGGCACCAGACAAACGCATGCGTGATGTTGAGTTGGTATTAAGGTTTTGCGCCTTTTATCACAAAACCTATCTCAACTACAAGGCCCCAATAAGAAGCTTCTTGAATAGCGAAGCTCAAGAGAAACAGAATATATCAGAAAGAGAACTACAAGAATTGAAGGCATCATTCAAAAATGCTTGTCAAATAGTTAAATCAATTTTTGATAAAAATGCATTCAAAAGGTATTACAAAGGCAGGCCAGAGAATCCAAACGGGAACTGGGAGCCCAAAAAATTCAATGTATCCTTGTATGATATTTTGATGTATTCTTTTGCAAAAGAAGATAAAAATAAGGTTTACCAAAATCTCGATTCGATCAAAGAAGCATTAATGCATCTAATGACGGAGGATCAAGAATTCATTTCATCAATTGAACTTTCCACCAGCTCAGTTCAAGCAGTTACCATCCGCTTTGATAAGTGGCGCAGCGCACTGCAAGCAATACTTGGCGTTGGTCAAAAAGAGGCAAGATGTTTTTCTTATCAGCTAAAAGAGGAGTTAATGGCGGCGGACCCTACCTGTGCGTTATGTGGCCAGAAAATAGCAACAATTGACGATGCTGCAATTGATCACATCAAGCAATACTGGATGGGTGGAAAAACAATTCCAGAAAACGCACGGCTTACACATCGCTACTGCAATTGTTCGCGTCCTCGCAGCGATGTGGTCTAACTGTTTGGTCAAGCTGACGCCAACAGGCTCCGCCTGTTGGTGCTCTTCGCTTCGCTACGGCGCAGCTTACCGCGGGCGTTAGCCAATGAAAATATTCATCAGAGCCGAAACATCGAACGGAGAACCTTTATCAAAGGCGCTCATTCAACTGCACTCGCCGTTGTTAAATATTGATTTGGAAGGAGAATGCTGCAATGACGGTTTAATAGATCTCGAAGTCGATGTGGGCTGCCTTGAAAAGGTTCATTGGCTCGTTTATTGCAATGGTGTGCGTCAAGGAAATTTTGAAATTGAAGACGGCGATCAGATCAACATTGGCTAACATTCAGTCGCAGTCGACCGCCTGCGGCGGCGGCTGAGCTCAGGCTACAAGGGCTTCCCCACCTTCGCAAGCAATACCTCTCCCTGGATGGATCGC
>DAOLHH010000098.1:0-2536 GCA_035329185.1 Candidatus Saccharimonadota bacterium
CCAGCTAAAGCACTAGATGCGAGCGTGAGAGAAGAAGATAAAAACTGGAGAGAAAGTAGGAGTAAGACAGTAGAAAGTCTAGCTGCCATACAACAAAATTCGTTCTACTTTACATACATCGATACAACCGATTCAGATTCTCCACTGGTAAAAGGGTCACTAATGGTATCTGATTTAACGAATGGTGGTGATTCTGAAACGATTGCATATTACGAGCAGACTAATCCTGGAGAGACATTACCGCGAGATTTCATAAAAGATACTGACGAGAAACTTTGGGATATTGTAAGTGTAATGACTTCTCTCGATTCTCGAGACGGGATAACCTCAGCCTATTTGTATCATGCGCTATATAAGTTCGCGTGCGAAGAAGCAGGGTTGAACGTCGTAACAGGTTTACCAAAAGATAAGATGACATGGATATCGTGCTTATCTGAAAGTGAGCATAAAAATCTCAATAAATTCTTAGGAATTCCATTTAGACCTATTGCAGACACCGCAACAGTATATGATCCAGTCCCAGGAACAGATAAAAGAACGCCTTACAACTTTTGCTCACTGAAGCTAGAAGATATTTATCCATCTACGGGGTTAAATATTATTGAGCGAGAGAAAACGACTAAACCAACGCAGCTATTTATTGCTAAGCTTGCTCGTATTGCATTATTGGGCACTGACAGACCCGATGTGGCTGAAGTAAACCCGGCGATTGCCAGTCATACAAAGGTTGCTTAGTACTTTTTACTATTCTCTTGTATTACGATGTAATACTATATATCTATGTACTTAGCCATAAGCATCGTACTATCCTTTTTCTTGCTCGCATTAGGACTGGCTGTATTTATACGGTCTGGTAAAAGAAGTGAGAATATTTTATTTTCTCTTCTAAGTCTTCTAAGTAGCATATGGATGCTCCTCTACGCATTAATTGATTATCCGAAAAATATAATATATGTAGACTGGTTAAACAGAGCTACTTATGGGGTGGGTATTGCTACACTATTTTGTGCCACAGCTTTTACCTTTTATTACCCCGTAAAAATGAATTTAAAGCCATTAAAGATTTATTTTCTTTTTTGTGTTTCTGTTTTTTTACTTTCTTTCACAAGATATGTTTCAGGTGTGCCCTATTTCAAGGACGGCGAGATTATATACACATATGGTAGTCTGATTGCCTACTATGTTTTTGTTTCAGTATTGGGAACAGTATTTATCACGAAGAATTTGCTTATCAGGGGCAGGCAAGAAGGGTCGGATCATGGTCGTGCGTCCCGTTTAATACTTGGAGGATATCTCGCAGCAATATTCTCAGCTATATTTACGGCAGTAGTTTTACCGGGATTTTTTAATAATTCGAGAATCACCAGCTTAGCTCCAGTCTCAATAATCTTTCTCATTTCAGCGACTTTCATCGCTATGAAATCATATAAATTGTTTGATATGCGAGGGGCTATCGCAGTTGCTTTTGCGTATGTCGTTTCAACTCTCGCCTTTGCACTTCTATATGTGTCAGCAATAGTTTTAATGCAACTAATAATCATCCAAAACGATAATATTAATATTTCAGACTATTCGGTTAGTGTAGTAACCGCAACGGTTCTAGTTCTTTTTTATCCTTCGTTTAAAAAACGGTTCGACAGATTTACAAATCAAATCTTCTTTAGGGATAGCTACGATCCCCAGTCATTTATTGGAAACTTAAATCAGCTGTTAGTAACAAAAGTCGAATTGCAATCTCTGCTTGATGATACGGCAAAGCTAATAGAATCCAATATGAAATCAATATCTTGTAGCTTTTACATTAGGGAGACTTCTTACTTTCCTCAGAGATATTATGGAGCTACGGACTTTACAGTTGAAGGTACAGATATGAATTCTGCACAGGAACTAACGTCTAAACTACATAAAAAAGTGCATAGCACAGAGGAAGAGAATGACGAGATAGAAACTGCCTTAAACAAACTACTGAAGAAAAACGGTGTGGAAGTGATAGCTCGTCTTGTAAGCACTCTTGAATATGAGTTGAAAGGAAGTGGGTATATATTATTGGCGCCGAAGAAAAGTGGCGTTATATATAGTCGTCAAGATCTAAAAATACTTGAAATTATTGCCAATGAGCTCGTAATCGCAGTGGAGAACATTCTTCGCTTTGAAGAAATTGAGCAGTTCAATGTCACCCTTCAGAAAAAGATTGATGAAGCTACAAAAGAGTTACAGACAAGTAACGATAAGCTCAAGGCTCTTGATGAAGCGAAGGATGAGTTCGTGTCTATGGCTTCTCACCAGCTTCGTACGCCACTTACGAGCGTAAAGGGATATATAAGCATGGTACTCGAGGGCGATGCTGGCAAAATTAACGACACGCAAAAACAGATGCTCGGGCAAGCACTTTTCAGTTCCCAGCGCATGGTATACCTCATATCTGATTTGCTGAATGTGTCGCGACTGAAAACAGGTAAGTTTGTCATTGAACCTAAGCCGATTTTCCTCCCAGATCTCGTTGAATCTGAGATGTCACAGCTGTATGAGGGTGCAA
>DAOLHH010000099.1:0-2504 GCA_035329185.1 Candidatus Saccharimonadota bacterium
GGTCGTGCTTTAGTTCCTTTGCGAGTGTTCGCAAGACATTGCTGTTATATGCACCAGCCAAACCCCTGTCAGACGTAATGACGACTAATATACGGCTTTTGACTTCGCGCGTAATGAACAAGGGATGCTTCGTGACATCGGTGAGCTCTCGCAAACGCGTCAAGATTGCTCGAGCAGTACGTGTATAGTCACGGCTCGCTAAGGTTGTTTCTTGCGCGCGACGCATCTTAGATGCAGCTACAAGCTCCATAGCCTTGGTAATTTGTTTCGTACTTTTAACAGATTTAATTCTGCCTTTTATTTGCTGGGTTGAGGCCATTAAATATCCCTTCCTATATCGAGTGTTGACAAAATTTCAGGATTTACTGTTGCTTGCCCAATCTGTCTAACAATTCCGATAAAATGATCATCAGTAACTTTACCTGGTGAAATTTCTCCGGTCATTTCAAGCGCAGACAAAAGAATATCGGCTGCGTATGTCGCCGCTCTGTCACCTACTGTGTAAGCAACATCTGCGCTCGTACCTGTTGCGATTAATATCGAAGACACACTTTGAGCAACCTCACCAATGAGCTGAGTATTTATTGGATTGCTTCCGTGAACTTCAGCGCTCATGATTTAAGCTTCCTTATATTCCTTCGCGACCGTTTCAGCTTGCTTCAAGATTACTTCTTTCATCTTGTCGTCGACTTTGTCGCCCTTATCAAGCGTTTCCATATCTTTGCGGTTTTCGCTCCAGAGTTGGCTCAAGAGCGCATGCTGTGCTTTCTTGATGTGCTCGACAGGGATGCTATCAAATGCACCTTCGGTTGCAGCCGTCAAACTTGCCGTCTGTTCCCAGACAGAAAGCGGACTATACTGTGGCTGTTTCAGCAGTTCAGTCAAGCGTTGACCACGTTCAATCTTCTGCTTGGTATCGGCATCAAGATCGCTTGAGAACTGAGCAAATGCTGCGAGTTCACGGAACTGAGCAAGGTTAAGTCGAAGTGGACCAGCAGCACCCTTGACGGCTTTCGTCTGAGCAGCTCCACCGACACGTGATACGGAGAGACCGACAGAGATAGCAGGGCGAATACCTTGGTTAAAGAGGCTTGATTCCATGAAAATCTGACCATCGGTGATAGAAATCACGTTGGTTGGCACGAAAGCTGAGATGTCTCCAGCTTGCGTTTCGATAATAGGCAGGGCAGTGAGCGAACCAGCGCCTTCAGCATCTGAAAGTTTTGCTGCACGCTCAAGGAGGCGAGAGTGCAAGTAGAATACATCTCCTGGGTATGCTTCGCGTCCTGGTGGGCGTCGAAGGAGCAAACTCATTTGTCGGTATGCAACAGCGTGTTTCGTTAAATCGTCATAGATAATCAAGGCGTGTTGTTTGTTATCACGGAAATATTCACCCATGGCTGCACCGGCATATGGCGCAAGGTACTGCAATGAAGCAGGGTCGTTCGCGCTGGTCGCCACCACAATTGTCTGATCCATTACACCTTCGCGCTCTAATCGCTCGACGATACGAGCTACTTTGCTCATTTTCTGGCCAACTGCGACGTATATGTTTACGACACCTGTCTTCTGCTTTGCCTGGTTAATCATCGTATCAACGGCAACTGCGGTCTTACCGGTTTGTCGATCGCCAATGATAAGCTCACGCTGACCTCTACCAATAGGTACCATGGCATCAATAGCCATGAGTCCGGTCATGAGCGGTTCGTGCACACTTTTACGAGCTAACACACCTGGAGCAGGGCGCTCAACTAACCCCATCTGTTTGGTCTTAATTGGGCCCTTGTCATCGAGTGGTTGACCAAGCGGATCAACAATGCGTCCGACAAGTTCTGGGCCAACTGGTACTTCGAGCACTTTACCGCTCAAGCGTACTTTTGCTCCCGCCTTAACTTTCGTATCTGCACCAAGAAGCACGGCACCGATTTCGTCTTCCATGAGGTTCAGGGCAAAAGCGTTGACTGTTTCGCCATTTTCGCCCTCAATTTCGAGCATTTCTGAATACCCAGCAGCACTCAAACCATAAATCCATGCCACACCATCGCCGATGCGAGTCACGACTCCTGATTTTTCAACACTACCGGCACTCTTTAGCTCGGCAATAGCAGCACGAACTTCTTGCGCGAGGTCTTTTACTGATACATCTGTCGCCATATTAATTTGCTCCTTCTGTTTCTACTTCTAAATTTTCTTCGTCCAAATCGTCGCTATATTCTGGATACGCTAATCCGACAATAACATCATCTTCGCTATCAGGCTCGTTTACAATTGCATCACTTCCTCCACCAGCAATGAATCCGAGTAATGCAGCTCGTCGAATTTGCTCCTCTATAGACAAACCTGATTGAGATAACACTTCTTCCACAATTCGGTTTGCGCCCTTATCTGTTAAATGTAAGATTTCCTGACTGTAAGTGTCACCCATTTATTCACTCCTCGTAACTACAGATTTAAATCTGTTTAAACGACCCCGAACGGTCAAATCTATCTCCGACTCGCCAAAG
>DAOLHH010000100.1:0-2393 GCA_035329185.1 Candidatus Saccharimonadota bacterium
ACCAGCTGTTTTTCTGGGGGGAATGAGATTTGGAGCACCAGCAAGCTGGTGCACTTTTTTGTTTTTTCTGTCGGCATAGCCGACACGCTCCGCGTACTGCATATTAGAAAAAGTCTATTTCATCAGAGTAAGTAAAACGTCAGATGAATAACATTTGCAATGTAGATATTTCCTGTATACCGTCGTAAGAACGCAAAACCAAAACCAGCAATCGCAATCAGTATGAACTGGGGGTCTGTGATGTCATTTAGGAAAAATACAGCGTGTCCGAGTAGAAATACTATGGCCGTGACGATTGCCGCTTTTGTAGCGGTTATTGTTTTGGCAAGGCGCGTTTGAAGCAAGCCAAATGTTACATAATCTTGCCAAAATACAGTAATGACAATCATAGGAATATATACCCATATATCAAGCGCGAGCGCGTAGTGCCACGGCAAAAATACGAGCAATGTAGCTGGCACAGCATAGAGCCATAATAGTCTTGATTTTGGCAATGACTCGCGCCGATATTTCGGTAATAAGCGAAGCGCAACAGCTGTAACTACCAGAACCCATACAGTCGCAATTGCATAGCTTATGTTCACGTCTATAGGCAGTTGCAGCAGGCGTTCATTCATGAAAATGCCTTGCGTTACTGTCCATATTAAAAACCACAAAATTATAGATATAAAGATAGTTTTATAGAGCGTAAAAAGCTGATGTGTCATTGTTTTTATTATAACATAGCCGACACGCTCCACGCCGTGGTAAAATAGAAGTGGACACAATCTATTAGTAAAACGGCGATATTTTTGGCTTTAATAGCCGTCCCGTACAATGCAGTTTTACTGGATTGTGTCCAGCGGGGCGGCTATTTAAGTGGAGGGCAACTATGATGGAACTACTGGTAAACATAGAGCCGGTGTATCTCATCTATGTACGAAAAAGCACCGATGTCGAGGACAAGCAAATATTATCTGTCGCAGCGCAGATAATAGAGCTAAAAGAGTTTGCCAAGCGCATGGGCTTGCGTGTTGCGGGTGTCATCATAGAAAAACAAACCGCGAAAAAGCCAGGACGCCCGAAGTTTAACAAAATGCTGGAGCGTATAGAAAACGGCGAGGCAAACGGCATTTTGGCATGGCTGCCCGACAGATTGTCGCGCAACAGCATAGATAGCGGGCGCGTTATTTATATGCTTGATGAAAATGTTATCGCCGACCTGAAGTTCCCGCATTTTTGGTTTGAGAATACACCGCAAGGCAAATATATGCTGGCTAATGAGTTTAACAGTTCTAAACAGTATGTAGATAATTTGTCGGTAAACACCAAGCGAGGGCTGCGCCAAAAGGTGCGCGAGGGGCATTGCCCGCGCCTTGCGCCTGTCGGGTATATCAATGATGTGCGGACGAAAACGATATGGGTAGACAAACGGCTTGCGCCGATTGTTCGCCAAGCGTTTGAGCTATACGCAACTGACACAAAGACGCTGGACGATATTGCCGCCTTTTTGTACGCCAATGGTATAAAAACGCGCGGGCGGCGCAGGGTTAAGGACGAGCCAAAATCTGCGGGCGGGCGGCAATGGCATGCGTCGCGCGTGAAACGAATGTTGCAAGATGTGTTTTATTACGGGCATTTTCGCTATGTGGACACGGTGCATGAGGGCAAGCATACGCCCATCATTGACAAACCACTCTTTGACAAGGTGCAGCGAGCACTTGCAGGGCGTGGACGCGCGCAAAAGCGCGCTACTGCCCCGCAGCCGCTTAATTTGCTGGTGCGGTGTGGGAATTGTGATTGTTTTGTAACTGGTGCGCACAAGATAAAGCGGCAGAAAAACGGCAATGTGCATGAATATACCTATTATCGGTGTACTCACAAGAAAAAGGCGGCGATGTGCCGCGAAAAGGAGGTACGCGAATATGTACTGGCTGGACAACTCGTCCCGATTTTGCAATCTTTTGCCTTGCCAAAAGATTGGCGCGACTATATGGCGTCAAGGCTGGAGCAAGACAGAGCCGAGCTAGAGAATGAAAGCAAGGCGATGATTGACACGCTGCGTGGTGAATTGGACGCCATAAGCGCGAAACTCAAACGACTTTTTGATATGTATTTGGACAGTGATATTGACCGCGAGGACTACAAAGACCGCCAAGCCGAGCTGATGAGCGAGAAAAAGTCGCTTGAGGGCAAAATCGAGCGCGTTCTGGCGAACGCGGGGTACTGGATTGAACCTATGCAGCAATGGTTAGAAACTGCCGTTTCTATCTGTACGATAGACGAAAAATCGGAGCATAGCGAGATTGCGCGGGCTTTTCGCCAAATTGAAGGATTGAACCTAAAAATGAAAAACGAAAAAGTCGTCGCGGAGCGCGACGCCAAATCTCATTCCCCCCAGAATAACAGCTGGC
>DAOLHH010000101.1:0-2354 GCA_035329185.1 Candidatus Saccharimonadota bacterium
TTACATTTAGTTCACTCTGAGAATCACTGATACGAGTTCCGGTTTGTGTACTCATTGTTACTTTCACTTTCTGTTTGTTTTAATTGTTATGCACTAGGTTTACACCTAAAAATCCAGAGTGTCCAGGTGATATTTGTCACAAAATCTTCTAAATTAAACATACAAAGTATGGTAATCTTTCCGTTTGCTGTGTGCAATTTATACTTATAATATACGTCAGAGACGATTCAGCAGATATGTTTTATATCATAGAAAGCTCAGGATCTTTAAAACTACTTTCCAGGATCAGGTCCATCGAGGTCTGCCCTGCGCAATATATTCTTGCTACTTACTTTATCACGATTCACATACAGGGATAGTAGCAGTCCTGAGAACACCGTATACCTGTAAAAACCATCTATTAGGGGTACGCTAGAGTCTGAAGCATGCTCGAGCGTCGTTTGTTCAACCAGCTGATCGGAGAAACCTGGCATCACAGATTCGAAATATGCAAGAGATTCAAGCAACCTTTTATTGAAGGGGGAATTAAACGCAATGACATTATTCGGATCTTCAATACCAATTGTAAACAATTCACGATACTTTTCTGCGCGCTCCTCTTCTGGGTTGGTAAGTGAATAAGAGCTAGGGGTCGTACGATAATCTATGGCACCGCCGAAGAAACCGATGACTGCTCGTAAGTAACTATAATCATCTTCGACAAAGCTTGAGGACAGTGGCATATCATGTAGAACTGAATGACCAAGCTCGTGCGCAAACGTACCCTGCTGAGAAGGGCTGGCTAACGTACCGCTGTCACTGAGCAAATCAATAGCTTGGCTTGCTTTGCTGATATTTAAAAAAATAACTCTGCTGTCGTATTTTCCTGAATGCAAACCCACACCTTCGGTTGTCATTACGATTGAATTTAGTCTGAAAAGGTTTTGCGTATTCGCAGAAGTGGGCTGGTTGTCACTTAACCTATTTTCAAGAGTGATAGGTTGGGCAGGAAATATATTTAACACATCAATAATTCCTTTGGCGAGTTGTTTTGCTTGATCTAAAGAACCGCCTTGGTCCGCATCAATTTGAAAACTTATTTCGTATCGCGCAAGGAACGGACTCATAAGACTCGTTACATCTTCGAAGCTTGTAGCATCCTGCAGACCATTTCTTAAATCATCTAGCTGCTCAGCAGATAGAAAAGAACCTTCTGGGTAAGATGCCCTGAAGGCTTCCGCTCGCTCACGGATTTCATCATATCGTGCACCATCTAAATCACTCAATGTATTTTGTAAATTAGTCTCCACTAGGCGAGTAGTATCGGCTTCTTCTAGTGAAGTTCCTCCAAGGCCACCTTGCTGTGCCTGTGTTTCCACGAGCTCACTGACGGCGGGTGCTGGGTCATGGAAGGCATCAAGCGCCTGATCGACTGGGCCGTGTGAAGCAAAAAATGCCATGAATCCTAATGCTAGAAAACGGTTTCGTCTTTTGCGTGCTTTTTTTTCTTGCTCATGTACACTTTCAAATCTACGAGCTAGCTTTTTAGGGGACCTTTCCTGTCGTGGCGCCAAAATGAGCATGTCAGCCGCATTTTCTTGACTCCCATTTTTATTGACTCGTAATATTTGTCTTTCCTTATCAAGAGCTAATGTTAATGTGTCGTCACTATTTGGTGTGCCAATTTCAGCATCTGACTGATATCTGAACTTTATAAATTCGTCAGTGTATGCTGGGTCCTGCTCGCTTGCATCGGTATTTTTTTGACGACGTCTAATAATATATCCGTCTTTCTGCGTTTGTCGTAAAACACTGAAGGTTGTCGCGTGGTCTAGCGTTTCACACCTAAACACTTCTTGCACCTCATGCTCAACTGCATCAAGTTCTATTGTTTCTTCAGAGATTGCGTTGTCCAGATCGATAAACAACGGTTCTGTTAGATTTAACTCTGATACGCGCCCCATAATCTGAACACCTTCAGGATAGGATTCAGGCTGGTGGGAAATTGGGTTAACAAGCTGGGTTTCTGCTTCTACGGTCATTTTTTGAATTTTTGTTTTTTATAAGATTATTATATTATAGCATACTTATTATTATTTTTCAACATCATGAACTCAGCCCTCTCCAAACCTTCAGGTTCAATAAATAAGCGCACACTATGAATAATCGCTAGAAAATGTCAGAAACAATTCAGCCGATACATTTTTATATGGCGAGGCGTTGCAGTGTTTCATAGACCACGTAGGCGGGCCAGACGGCAGATTGCAGGATAGCGAGCAAGAAGCCCCAGAAGCCTTCGTTGCGCTCGACAAAATACACCAGCGCGCCGAAATACGCCACAAAGAGCGCCCATCCCCATGGATTATCTACTTTGA
>DAOLHH010000102.1:0-2331 GCA_035329185.1 Candidatus Saccharimonadota bacterium
AGGCCATCCACTTTGGCTGTCCTGGGTAGCCGACTGGACTGACATACCAGTTGGAAGCGTACAGGTGCCAAGTGGGTTTGTACAAAATTCATAGGTGATACCTTGCTTTGCAGCAGCAGTATCGATGTTTGTATATCCAAAAACGAATTCAGCATCGTTGTTTATCGATGTGGTACCGTTGTGGATTTTAGAGTTATTGATTGTTGCACTTCGTGTCGTAAGTTGACCAGCTGATGCACTACCAGCTAGAACGAATGGCACAAGTGCTGCAAGAGCCAATACGGCAACTTGCACAAAAGCGGATACACGGCGCAACGTCAAAGTCGCACCTGCGCCCGCAGAGGCTTGTTTCATACATTCTCCTTATTTGTTTTTGTTTTAGGTTAGCAAAGATACGGTATCATGTGCACCGAACAAGCACAAGCCTTTTATAGACTAGTTTTCCACACCATCCTACATCGAACGGAATGACTGTAAAATTGATTCAAGCTGTCGCGCATCCGGATTGGGCGTAACATTTCGATACGTTATGGCAATTTCTACCACTGTTCCGTCTTTTTGTGGCATTTTTAGTTTATTGGTGCCCCCAACTTCACCGACCGCTACCGTGTAATCGTTTACCTGGTCCGGGTTACAGAAATATTCAACATCATCTTGTTTAACTGTTTTTGGCTCTAGATTTGGGTTGGGTCCGAGCACCTCAACGCAAGGTCCAGAGACCATATCGGTTCGTGATAGTGAACCGTCTGCATTAACCGCAACTGGCATCACACGTGTCGGCACATTATGTCGCTGTAAAAAATATCCGTCTGGCAAATCAATGGTTACCCACAGTTCGTGTTCAATAAAATTTTTATCATAACTTCTATACAGGTACTGCTTCGTTTTATCATCAGGTGAAAGATTCAACTCATCTGAGACCTCACGCCAGCTCGCATCGGCTTGGAATCTAAAATAGGGCGTTTGGAATATATTTATCCGAGCAGATTGCACGGTGGCGTTCGACTCACTACTCACTACTGTTTTTGTTGATTTCACTTGTGTAAGTAGCCAATCAATGCCTACTACGGCGCCCACGACTAACGCCAACATGACCGACAATGTAGCCATTTTGCGTAAGCGTTTTGCTTTTTGTGATTTTCGGTGCGTGCTTACCGTGTGATGATACGGTGCCATAATGCGCCAATTCCCTCTCTGTTCTGATGAGAGTATCTCATGAAAATAACAACCATGCAACACGATTATGTTTTATCCGTGACATATGAGATTGAATCATATACACTATCGTTAACGAAGCATAAGCAAGTATAGATTATTTATATGGAAGAAAACTCAGAAAAAGAAGAAAAGACTATCGATGCAACCGGTTCGTTAGAGACGCTCGAAGATCAGGATACTACGGTAACTGAAACCCCAACGGGCGATAAAAAAGATGATGAATCTAAAAAGAAAAAAAAGTCCGGTAATTTATTAACCAGGATTACGAATCGGCTCAACATCTACCTCCTTGGTTTTATACTTCTAATAATCGTAAGCTTGGTCATTATTTTTGTTGTCATTAATTCGAGCAATAAGCAAGCCGCAAAAGAAGCAGAAATAAAAACTCAGGAATTGACACAGGACGCCATAGATAGTCTTACGAGCAACGAAGCGACTGTTGGCGACCCAAAACAGCTACTGAGCGTTGAGTCCAACGCTGTATTTGCAGGCAAAGTACTGATACGGGACGGTCTAGATGTTGCCGGGCCAATTAAAGTAGGGGGAGACCTAAATCTGCCCGGTATCACCGTATCTGGCAAAAGTGCTTTTGACGAAGTACAAGTTAACAGTCTTTCAATAGCCGGAGATACAAGTGTGCAAGGTATCCTGACCGTCCAAAGTAGCCTTACCGTCAATGGTCAAGGTTCATTCGCTGGTGAGCTTTCTGCTCCGTCTATCGTAACCGACGCCTTGTCGTTATCGGGCGACATTCAGTTTGGAAAACACATCGATGCCGGAGGAAGCACTCCAGATGTAAGCTCCGGTTCTGTCGGTTCTGGTGGAACCGTCACCATCAGTGGAACGGATACCGCTGGAACGGTCACCGTCAATTTCGGTTCTGGTGGCGGGGGCGGAAATCTTGCCACTATATCTTTTGCAGCTGCATTTTCAGGCAACCCCCATGTAGTCATAACACCTATCACAGGTAACTCAGCCCTAGCAAGCGCTAAGTATTACTTAAGTAGCAGAAGCACAACGAGTTTCACTATCGCAACACAAGACACGTTCTCTGCTGGTGGAACCGTTAGTTTTGACTACGTCGTCATAGACTAATCCTGCCTACTGCCTACT
>DAOLHH010000103.1:0-2291 GCA_035329185.1 Candidatus Saccharimonadota bacterium
CCCATTCAACTGCCGACTTCATATCGCGTGTTTCAAATATTTCGGGTGTGTAATTTTCAGGTAACATATTTTTTATTTTTTCTCCTGTGTCAGGAAAGAGCACGAGCTTAGGAATGAGAAGCAAATTAAGAAGTTTTACGAGTTCAGTGTAGTCATAGTCTCTATCAACGCCCCCAAGCATCACGCAGCCAATCGGCCCTCGGTTATGGATAAGTGCTTCAATGCCCGCTATGGTTGCTTCCGGTGTTGAGCCTATTGCATCGTCTACAAAAGTGATGCCACGAACTGTTTTAACAGGCTGAAGCCTATGTCGTATTGGTTCAAAGTTATTTAAGGTAGTTGTTGTAGTTGCACGATCCACTCCAAATAAATCTGCCACAGCGCGAACCAATAAAAAGTTCTGCTTATTGTGATCACCAATGAGTTTTGCTCGAGACATATCAACAGATTCGTTAGGGTCTATTGCAATACCTGTCGCACTGCTTTCAGCGAGCCAATGCAGGATAATTTCTGCTTGCGGGTTATAAACTACTTTGCCGTTTGCATCCATGTAGCGCATGATATTGCGTTTTGCTTCCCAGTAATTTTCAAGATTTCCATGGTAATCAATGTGGTCCTTGAATAGATTCGTGATGACGGCAACATCTGGACTTTGTTGTAGTTCGGCTAGCTGATAGCTTGAAATTTCCACAACAAATATAGTGTTTTGCGTTGCACCCTCGAGCGCATCGAGCATCGGATTTCCCATATTTCCGCACAACTTCGTCTCAAAGCCACCATTCTGTAGTACTGCATGCAGGAGGGTAGAGGTGGTAGTCTTGCCTTTAGTCCCCGTTACACCGACAATCTTTGCATGTAATTGCTTCGCGCAGTCAAAGAAAATTCTCGTAGGTGTGGTGTAGGCAACCGGCATGAGTCTCCCCGGATAGCCCGCTGTTTTGACGATAATTGTATCTGCAGGATCTGTGTTTTTTAGTAGTGTATTCATTTCATCGCGGTTTTCGTCAGAGATAAAGATATTTTTGACTGTCCGAGGACTCATAACGGTGACGCAAAACTTTTCAAAACTTGACCATTCCTTGCCTTTGCCGACAAAAATGATATTTTTATCATAAAAATCTGGTAGTTCAAATATCATGTGAGTCTCTCCTTACATTTATTCATAATTTGAAAAGCAAACCGTGACGGTAGCGCATGATTTTCTCCTAGTTCAAGTGCATGGGATGCCATTTCAGTTGTATCAGAAATAAGTAATCCTCGATTGCTAAGCATTTTTATGAGCACAGTATCTGAATAGATTTCCTGCTCTGCAATCATGCTCGCGCATAGTCGCAGTTCGTCAGGTGTACCCACACAGTCGAGTACAGGTGCTCCTTCGATGCCGAGCAGTGCGAGCAAGAGCGGTTCAAGACTTGCATCATCTAAGAAATTCTTACCGAACGCACGAAGCATGTCGTCAGCTTTTACAAAAGGCGCAAGCAGTATAAAGCTTGAGAGCGATTTTGGACTATTATCGCTCCATCGTTGTTGTGCGCTTACTTGCTTATCTTGTTTGAAATGGGCATTGTCACTGGTAAACACCTCAAGATATTGTGGGTAGTTTGCGAAAAGCTTTGCAACCGCAATTGATGTGAGTGGTCGAATTGCGCTGAAGTAATCAAGGTTTTGGCTGACGTGTTCATGGATAAAATTCTGAAAGAGCATTTCAAAATCAAGCGACTTACTCCACTGATGATTGACCATGCGGTCTTCATGCACGGTCTGTGGAATGCTTGCGCTTGCTTCGTTCGCAACGACAATACTGCGGATTCCTTTGCTCACAGCCAGCAGGCTACCAGCAAGCGCAAAAATGAGCGATATGGGTATATGACCATTCAGTGCATCATCACGCTTATTGAGCTCAATTATCTGTGGGGCGAGTCGACGCTGTATCACATGCAAGGGTACACCCATTACGTCAGCGACTGCTTGAGCTTGGCCGGTGTTATTTCCTGTTGCGAGCACGAAACCTTCCACCTTAATGTCCAATTCTTTAAAAAGCTCGCCAGCGACAATAGAATCTTTTCCGCCACCGATGCCGAGAAGCACCGTATCTTGCCATGCAATCGTGTCCGTCGAGCCAACTACAATCGAACCTTCCTGTTGTTGGAATGTTGCGAGTCGCTCTGCAGATAGGTTGTTTTTGTAGAGAAACTCGCCAAGTCCATTCAAGAAAACGGTATTCCAGAAATCTGCTTCTTGTTCGCTCATCGAATAGCCATGGACGATCTTGGGAGGTATGTATGATTTGT
>DAOLHH010000104.1:0-2255 GCA_035329185.1 Candidatus Saccharimonadota bacterium
GCTTTTGGAGCGCTATTGAAATAAAGACCGTACCACTGACCGGATGGAGCTTTATAGTACGCAGATTCATCTTCGGCTGTCTTCCCAGAGTTGAACATAAGTACCTGCTTATCAAGCACTGTCGTAATCTTCACTGAATCGGGGTCTGCAAAACCGTTTTCATCTTTTTTCACAATTTCAGATGCTTCTTCTAGCGTTGTATCCGAAGTAATACCTTCAAACGACAATTTGCCAAAATAAATCGACGCTCCTGCTTCGAGTGTCACTTGACTCGCACTTGCAATTTTGTAATCTGGACTGAAGAGATATTGACCAAGCCCCTCTACGGCGTCGTTTTCTCTACTATCCTTATTTTTCCAATTTTCTGGAATGGTATACTTCATGCCTTCGAATATTTCGTAGCCTAGATCTATCTCTGTTGTGTCTGTTTCTGTAGCTGTATTTGTTGTTTCACTACTGCTCGTAGACTTATTTTGGTCATATACATACCAGCCTGCAAACCCAAGTAATCCTACCACTAGGACGATAAGTAAGCCTTTCATAGCTTTTGAATCTTTTTGAAAAATACTCATACAATTCTCCTTACGCTTACTATAACAAAAAACGCAGAAATGTTTATGGAAATATTCAGCGGAAAATAATTTGACATATATCCGCGACGGATATAGTATAGAATCAATGTCTGACAGTAAAACATATACCCCGCTTACGCCGGCGGTACTCTACATACTCATGGCCTTATCTACCGGTGAAAAGCACGGATACGGCATTATGAAACATGTTGAAAAAGATTCCGAAGGAAAAGTTTCTATGGGTCCTGGGACGCTTTACGGATCAATTAAAAGGATGCTCGACGCAGGACTTGTCGATGAAGGAGACAAAAAAATCGATCCTGATATGGATGACCAGAGACGCATCTACTACAAGATTACGGGTCTTGGTCAAAAAGTGTTACAGGAAGAGTTAGATCGTTATGAACGCGTAGTAATGCTCACAAAGAGACGTACTGCAACACAAATGACAGCATGATGATATGTCGAACAAAGATTACAGCACCTACAAAAATACCTACGCCAAATTAATACGACTTTATCCGTCAAAATTTAGAGAACGGTTTGCGGAGCCGATGCTACAAACATTCGGAGATATGTGCTGGGAACGACAGGACGCCGGTGAAGATCTGAGATCATTTGTCATCAAGACATACGCACAAACGCTATTTCACATTATTAAAGAACAATTAGAAGAGGTGGTTATGAACGTAAAGCATATGAATAAAAGAACATACATTGTTATGGGTGTCATTTCTTTGGTGATACTGGCTGGCGTGATGTTTGCGATATTACTAAATAGAGGTAGCGGGCTAATCAATCCTGGTTCGACATTGCAAGAAGTAGAAAAATTATCACAGGGTGAAAAAGTTGCCTGCATCCAAAACAACGAAGCCGTCAGAAAATCAGTAAAAGCTGATGACGTTTATATTGGTGACGAGAAAGAATTTTCAAAATTTGAAACAGAAGTTGCAAGCGGCATCATTGATGTCCCCGCAGGCACTGAGCTTAAAGACATTACTACCGGCTCCTATGAACAAGGCATCGTCAGAGGAAGTGCGCTGTATGGAGAACTATACGGTAACTATAATTTTGAGGCAAAGTATCTCAACACGCCGGGAGAATGGAAACTTGTCTCGCTAAAAGCCTGCGAAGAAAAATAATTTTCAAGTTTCACGCTGTTTGATATTTCACACATGTTTTAACTCTCAAACTGGTATAGTTTACATTAGTTCTATTAATGAGTAAGGAGTGCGTGAAAATGGCTAAATACATCGACGGGTTCGTCTTGGTAGTACCAAAGGGCAAAGAAGCAGAATATCAGAAAATGGCAGAGATGGGACGCGATTCTTGGATGAAGCATGGGGCACTCCAGTATTTTGAGTGTCGAGGTGACGACCTGAAACAACAAGAAATGGGTGATATGAAGTCTCGCGCTTTTGCGGAAATGGCTGGCGCAAGCGCAGACGATAATGTCTGGTTTTCGTGGATTGTTTTTGAATCAAAAGAGCACCGCGACGAAGTTAATGCGAAAGTCATGGAAGAAATGAGTGAAGCTTTCAGTGATCAAGCAGAAGCATTTGAAATGCCAAACGACATGACCAAAATGGCATACGGTGGGTTCGAAGTTGCTGTTGAAGGATAAATAATGAGTAAAGCTGATGAACGACATGACATCTCTGTAGATGATTACATAGCTTCGAT
>DAOLHH010000105.1:0-2222 GCA_035329185.1 Candidatus Saccharimonadota bacterium
AACTGAAAGTCAAAGGCTATTTTACCTCTGTTAGCTAAAAAAATCAAGTACTGAACGGATTATAGAGTCTAGTATGAAAAATCGGAAATACGTCATAGGGACGTCTGTTATGATGAGAAAGTAATTGAGAGTTTTATGAATCCTGAAATACGAAGTCTTGTCGCATTTAACTTAGCTGATAGTGGCGTGAATGCAGTGACAAAAATAGCCGGTCTCGTTGCTGTTGCATTTGGAACGCTCATCATAAAATCTGCAGTTGGGGTTATATCGGACGGTGAAGTAGGTATCGTCAAGCATAATGGACGACTACTGAAAAGCGATGGAAGACCATACGGCAGTGTAGGCCGTGGATTGCATCCAAAATTACCCTTCATAACTACCTTTGAAAAAGTCGATATGAAACAACGTGAAACGATACTTCCTGAAATTGAAGTGATGCTGACATCAGGAATAGACCCCTCACAACGGGTACAGAAAAGTATAGGTGCAACAGCATTTTGGCGTTTACGCTACGGTGACGATAAAAAACTGGGAATACCAGAATTCTATAAACCGCACCTAAGAATAAAAGACGGCATAGACAGACTTGAAACGGTAGTAAGTTCAGTGGTAACTGAAGGTATAAGGCGAACCGCCGAAGCAACTGTACTAGAAGAATTCAATACGAACACCTTATACCCACAAATAAGAGAGTATACGGCGACAGAGTTGCATGGATACGGCGTTGCGCTGTGTGATATAAAGATTGGAAAATGTGTCGATACACCTGCGCAGGTCATAGCGAATGGACTACAAGCTTCGCCGACGTTTTTGAACCCAACTGTATTATCGTAAATTAATAAGCTTATTGAGCTTGAGAAACGCACATAGATTCAGTACCATAAGAGTAATATGCTTCAAATATCTCAAATCTTATACGCATACTTACTCACCATACCCGTTTTCTTTGCAATAGACATGGTGTGGCTCGGAGTGATTGCAAAAGACGTGTACCAGAAGCAAATCGGACATCTGTTGGCATCTACAGTGAATTGGCCGGCGGCATTGATATTTTATCTCGTCTATATATACGGAATTATTCATTTTGCAGTTCTCCCAGGTATCGAAAAAGAGTCAATTAAAACTGTTCTAACCAATGCTGCGCTCTTTGGTTTTATGGCTTATGCAACCTACGATTTAACGAACTTGGCCACCTTAAAAGACTGGCCGGTAAAAATCGTGATTGTCGATCTGATTTGGGGGATGGTTCTGACGAGTGTTGTCGCATTCGCGAGCTACCATATTGCTTTATGGGTGAAATAGCTTCGTACTCAGCGCTAGTGGTCGTCTGTTACATGACAACCTGGTTTGTAATAGCTCAAATAAAGAAACGGAATGACATTGCAGACATCGCATGGGGTATTGGCTTTTTTACTCTTACGTTCGCCTTATATCTTCGCCAGAATGCAACGAGTCTCAAAGCATTTATATTACTCTGTATGGTTGGAGTGTGGGCGATACGACTCGCGATGCATATTGCTGTTCGTCAGGAACACAAGCCAGAAGATGCTCGTTATGTAGCGATGCGTCAAAAATGGAAGTATGAGACTTTACAAGCATATACGAACGTATTTTTAGCTCAGGGTATATTTCTGCTTATGGTCTCAGCGCCAATTATCGTCTATTTTACATACATGACAACGAGTATAAGTTTGTTAAATATAGGTGGTCTCGTACTTTGGTCAATTGGTTTGTTCTTTGAAGCAGTTGGTGATTATCAACTCGCCAGATTTTTAAAAAAACCAAAGAATAAAGGCAAAATTATGCGTTATGGACTTTGGAAATTTACGAGGCACCCAAATTATTTCGGCGAGATAAGTCTGTGGTGGGGGCTGTGGCTCTTTACAGGTTTTGGAACCGGGTGGATTTTTGGCATACTTGGCCCAATTACTATCACCGTCCTCATCTTAGGAATTTCAGGTATTCCAATGCTCGAAAAAAGATACAAAGGAAATAAGGAGTACGAGCAGTACCAGAAAACTACGAGTGCTTTTTTCCCTATGAGAAGCAAAAATCTCAAATAGTATAGAAAGTGCAAGCCAAAACCGAGCAATCACGAGCGTGAATTAGCACGCTCACTCCTTTAGCGAAAAAAACAGTGTGCTAAGCTATAACCATGAGAGTAATAAAATTTGCGAGTATACTTTTCGGTTGTTTTACGATTCTTACCCTATTTTCTGACA
>DAOLHH010000106.1:0-2205 GCA_035329185.1 Candidatus Saccharimonadota bacterium
AGGTTTCTATTGAGAGAAAGCCCAACGACTTTTAGTCATTACGATTATTTTATATTCAAATTTTACAATATTTGTTTATATTTTGAAAGAATTATTTATATGTGGGTTTATTTTGTGTCTACTTTATCTATTATACGAGACACCAATTCAAATAGCAGCACCATAACTAATGCGCTCAAAGATGTATAAACAACATTATCCATAAAAGACATATTATGTGAACCACCTCCCTCGTTGAGTCCAATTAGCACTCTACCAAGATAGTTTGCAAGTGTCATTAATTGAACTTTAAGATATAGACCAACAACAATTGCAATTGTTATAGAGATGCCACTGATACTATGCAGAGACTTCGATGTACTTTTAAATATTTTACCTATAAATGTCGAGAGTAGCATTACGACATATATTACTAATATAGAAATTAACAGAGAAAGTATTGGCCAAATAACAGAGTCTTTTGGGTATTCTGCAGCGTAACTAAAACCATCATTTTTGAATACTATTTCTATTGTAGAACGCAAGATTTTATCCAAGTACTCGAGAGAAGTAAACCCTACAATTATTGCTAATAATACAGAGGAGCCGCTGTTACTTTTTAAAGCTCGAATTAGTTTCATATCGTTGCTTTCTGTCATTAGATTTATATGATTAACAATAAACTAAACGTAGATAATATTTCAATATAATAAAAAGCCCCCCATACGGAGGACTTTTATTATGTTGACGAGATTATTATTTCGTAATCTTCGTAACAACACCTGCACCAACGGTGCGGCCACCTTCACGGATAGCAAAGCGGAGACCTTGGTCCATAGCAATTGGAGCAAGCAATTTCACTTTGAACGTGATAGTATCACCAGGCATGACCATTTCTTTGTCAGCTGGCAATTCAACTTCACCAGTTACGTCCGTTGTACGGAAGTAGAACTGTGGCTTGTAGCCCTTGAAGAATGGAGTGTGTCGTCCACCTTCTTCTTTTGTCAAAACATATACTTCAGCATCAAACTCGGTGTGAGGAGTGATAGTTCCTGGCTTAGCCAAGACCTGACCACGCTCGATATCATCGCGCTCAATACCACGAAGCAAGACGCCGGCGTTGTCGCCAGACTGTCCTTGATCAAGAGATTTCTTGAACGCTTCGATACCAGTAACAACTGATTTCTTAGTGTCTCGGATACCAACGATTTCTACTTCGTCGTTCACCTTAACGATACCAGTTTCGATACGTCCGGTTGCAACCGTTCCACGACCCTTGATTGAGAAGACGTCTTCGATTGGCATCAAGAATGGCTTGTCAAGTTCACGAGTTGGCTCTGGAATGTAGTCATCCATAGCTGCAACCAATTCCATGATTGCATCTTCGTAAGCTGCATCGCCTTCAAGGGCCTTCAAAGCTGATCCCTTGATAACTGGTGCGTTGTCGCCGTCAAAATCGTACTTTGAAAGAAGTTCACGTACATCCATTTCAACAAGTTCGACGAGTTCTGGATCTGCCATGTCCATCTTGTTCAAGAAGACAACAATCTTTGGCACGCCAACTTGCTTTGCAAGGAGAACGTGTTCACGAGTCTGAGGCATAGGACCGTCAGCTGCTGAAACAACCAAGATGGCACCGTCAACTTGTGCAGCACCGGTGATCATGTTCTTCACATAGTCGGCGTGACCTGGCATGTCAACGTGTGCGTAGTGACGCTTTTCTGACTCATATTCTTGGTGAGAGGTAGCGATGGTAATACCACGAGCTTTCTCTTCTGGTGCGTTATCAATTTGGTCATAAGCGATTGGCTTGTTGGTGTCGCTTGGAAGTTTCTTTGCAAGCACAGCGGTGATAGCTGCAGTAAGCGTTGTCTTACCGTGGTCAACGTGACCCATGGTTCCAACGTTTACGTGTGGCTTGCTTCTGTCAAAATCTGCCATATGATTTTCGCTTCGCTATACGAGACAAACCTTACAGTTTTTCTCGACGCGCAGGACACCCGAATGAATCGTGCGTTCTGGCTGCTCTTTTCCCTTTCGGCTGCAAGAGCTGCAGGCAAAGCATCCTTTCTTTGATTAGTTTATTAAGGGTTTTATGAATTATTTGTACTTTTCGCGATCCATAATCATTGATACATCAATAATAGCCCTCACGCGAGATACCCTATGAGTATAGAAGAAAATGCTCGCTTACGCAACCCGTTTTCGATGTTGTCGATATGCTTG
>DAOLHH010000107.1:0-2157 GCA_035329185.1 Candidatus Saccharimonadota bacterium
GAAAGGAGTCCGGAGCTTTTTTCTACTTAAAAGTTGTTCAGCATGCCGGCGACGAATATCGTTTTGTCGAAGAGCGGTGAGTATTTCGAGTAAACCGTCAGCATCATTTTGCCGGTGTTGTTCTTCAAGATAACAAATAACAGGGTTGAGTGCATGCCACGCTTCGCTTTGGGTTACAAATCCACCTTGCCTTGCATCCACTCGGTTCACCGGTGGTAATTGATAAAAATCTCCACTCAAAACCACCTGTAGACCACCAAACGGTTCATGGACTCCGCGGACGGACCGACACATTGTATCAACCATGTCTAATCGAAAATCATGAAGCATCGATATCTCATCAATAATCAAGATATCAGCTTGCTCGATTTGATCACGCCTACTCTTGCTTAGATCTGAAATATGTCGTTTCTGAAGCTCGTCACCAATACCTATACCAGACCATGAGTGAATGGTCGTACCATGTAGATGAGTTGCTGCAAGTCCCGTAGACGCAGTGACCGCGACTGTTTTTCCGTTCGCACGCGCCTGTTCGATAAAGTGTTTTAGGACATAGGTTTTACCTGACCCCGCCGGGCCTGTTAAAAAAACAGAATGCCCTGCATCCAAAAGCGCGAGTGCAAGTGTTTGTTTCATTCATCAATTGTAGCAACGTCAACGATACGTAGCGTAATTACAATTTATTCATCTATGCGTCGACTATGCCGAACGCCGTTATACAGAACCGGAATGGTAATGTGCGAAGGAGTTTCATCAAGATGCCCGCCGTGACCAGCACCAAGTACCGCCATCATCGTGACGAGAACACTCAATGCACTTGCTTTTGGTAAGCTTATTACGGCTTCTTGAGGTTCGTTATGAATTGCTTCTAATTGTTCCATTTTTATTTTCAATTATTTTTATTTTTACTGCTACAAACGCAACGGTAATATACACATTATACATAATACTAATGCTTTTGTCAATTTTATGTTACTTATCTTATTTCAATTCAGAAAATTGATGCGTCGCAAGTAAGAGTTTTTCAGGAATGTCAGTAAGTTCTCCCGCCGATGATTTCAGCGACAATAAATCGCTTTCTAACGCTTCTGCGGTGCGTACAATTTGTTCAGAAAACGACCGATAATCATTACTATCTGCTTGTAAATCTATGGTGAGTTGCTGTAAGTGCTTTGATAATTCAAAGTGTACCGAGCCAAAGATTTCAGGATACACCATACTAACTAACTGGTCACGTGCTTTTAGCGCTCGGGTTTGATAATCTTCTTTTTGACCACTAATCATTGCGGCAGCACCTTCAGGGGTACTCAACTGTTCGACAAAAAACACATTACCTAAAATAGTCGCTATTTCAGTACAATAGGCGCTTCTTGGGTCTTCTTTCACATATGTAGTTACTTTTTCATATGAGCTTGCTATTGACTGGCTACGTTGCCTGGCACGCTTCATGGTAAAAATGCTATCAAGTAGGGAGCTATACGCAGGGACACGTTCGATACGCTGAACGGTGGAGCGCAACTGATTCATAGTCTCAGCAGACGCAGTACTTGACGAATTGTATGCCTTGTTGAACCGTGCTAACAATTCAGAAGAATCTATCGAGCAAAAATATGATGAAGGATCGTTGTTCGTTTGTCGATACAGCTGTTCTGCTTGCGTTTGTACTTCTTGGATAACACCAGATCGTGCAAACTCATCAGCTTTTTTTAGGTAATAACCTGCACGCGCTACTTCTATACCAAATACCACTACGAGTAAACCCGCAAAAGACAGCACAATCAGTGACTTTGGGTTTCTTAACACATAGGTTCGAATTGAGGCGATTGCTTTGGGTATACGTTTCACTAAAAAGCATAATAACAAAAACGGGCTTGTTTCATAACAACCCCGTTTTGTTTTAGCGTATGTTTCCTCTGTATGGTAGCGATTAATTTTTAAGATTATCTGCCGACGTTATCTGCGGTGAAATCTTGTGGCTGAGAAAGTGCGTCACACGACGAATTAATACTTACCCAAGCGGCTCGTGAGCCCGTCGCATTTTCAGGTGCTTCTGCGATTCCTGCGCTTGTTGCTTCACCGAATCGTATGTATTCGTATGGTATACCACCTAGATTCATATTATATGCGACAACTCCTGCTCGATCTTTTGCAACCTGC
>DAOLHH010000108.1:0-2072 GCA_035329185.1 Candidatus Saccharimonadota bacterium
GCTACGACGCCTCCAGGTAACTACACCGTTGTAACGACTTACATTGCAACCCCAACATTCTAATAAAACGATTTCGTTTTGTTTTAGGAAATTAGCGAAAACCACGCAACGGTATAAATACTATCAGGCATGCGAGGCCTGCATAGTGCACCAAAAGTGGTAGAAAGAAAGACATCGGTCATTACTGCGCCGATGTCTTTTCTTTTTATACTATAAAAAGCATTATGCTATCATAAGCGGTATGAAATGGAGACGCATTCTCGTAGTTGTAGTTGCATTGGTAGTATCACCAATAGCTCGTGCGGAAGCACAGTCTAGCTCTACAAATTATCAAGTTCAGGAGAGTAGTTTCAGCTCAGGTTCTGGTCTCGGATCGTCTGCATCCTACAGCGCACAAGGTTCTGCGGGAGATGTAGCCGTAGGCTCTGCTTATAGTACTAATTATGGTGCGTATGCCGGTCCAATAAATCCATCAGAAGAATATCTCGAATTTGTAGTAAATAGTGCGTCTATTGATCTTAATACGGTTTCAGGTGATCCAGGTATATTGAGCGCAACTGAAGTGGCTACGGGCAGTGCAACGTTCTATGTTCGTGCTTACTTAAATGCGACATATGTCGTACGTTCATACGGATCAACTTTAACGAGTGAGAATAACTCTACGATTGATGCGATAACAAGTGCAGGGACATCAAGCCCAGGGAATGAGCAATTCGGTATTAATTTAGTTGATAATGCATCGCCAGATATCGGGGCTAATCCAAGTTTCGATCCATCAAACTCGTTTGCTGACGGTGAAGCTGCGACGGGTTATAGTACCGCTGATAATTTTCAATTCAACGATGGTGATATCATTGCTCAACACGGGACAAACCCTACTAACCCAGCATGGGGACAAACGAACTACACTATCAGCTATATTGCGAATATCAGCACGATAACGGACGCAGGCTCCTACACGATGACGCACACCCTTGTTGCAACCCCTACTTTTTAGGAATGCAAACTGGGGAAAAGTTCGTAAAGAAAGTGTTTGCATTCAAAAAATGCTTGTGGTAATCTTCTCTTGTATAGCAGTAAAAATCAAAAAAGGAGAAATAAAAACATGGCCTATACGTATTCACCACGTCTCGCAGTGCGTGAACGATTGCGCAAGCACGTAGCATTGCTGCAAGCGGCCCTGTTAGTAATGGCATTGCTTATTCCAATGTTATTAACTGGCAGAGTATCTGCGTCACAACTCACATCGAGGAGTGCGACAATAAATAATTCAAAAATTCATAACGGTACCACGTCGATAAACAACGACATGGAAATCGTATTTGGATACACGCTGATTGATACCGCAGCGACAAAAGCAGGTATCACCTATAGTTTCTGTACGACACCACTAGGAACTTGTACAAAACCAACGGGTATGGACGTTCAAACAAGCAACACACATGATAGTCAAGCAAGCTGGCCAACAAACGGTACCGCATTTGCACCTGTGTCAGAAGCAGCAAATGTCGGAGACTGTACGGTCAATACAAATACTTATATGATTTGCTATTCACGTGACGAATCTGTAGCTACTGGTGTAACAGGTGGAGCAGTTACACACACCATAAGCGGCATCACTGCTCCAAGTTCAATCCAGACCGTCTATATACGAATTGCCGTATATAGCGATAATGACTTTGGTTCAGGTGACCTATTGGATAGTGGTACCGTAGCTATCGCTATAGTCGATCAACTTACCATCAACGGCCGAGTTCAGGAACGTCTTGAATTCTGTGTCGCTGGTGTAGATGATGCAGATACGATGCCTGTAGACGTTTCAACCTGTTCTGCACTGAGTGATTCAAATGTTGATATCGGTATTATCGATGAATCAAGCATTGCTGTTTCACCAGTTAACGTCACTGCAACAAACGGTGCTGACGACGACTTCGGTATCTTGATGCTGAACACGAACTCTCAGGGTGGAGTTACGGTAGGCTACTACGCAGATGATGCATCGTCAGTTTCCGGTGGTGATACGGACCAGCTCAAGAGCTTCCGTGTGGTACCTGCTAACTGTAACGCAACTG
>DAOLHH010000109.1:0-2010 GCA_035329185.1 Candidatus Saccharimonadota bacterium
CGGATGCGGAAGATTCTTCAGACGAGTCAGATGATTCGAAAGCTGAAGATGACGACGATGATAAAAGTGGTTCATCTAACTCAGGATCTGGATCGGGTTCATCTGGAGGGTCATCGGATTCTTCCGATAAAGACGATAGTAATGAAAAAGAAGATGAGCCTGAGGATGACGATGATAAAGATGACGACGAAGATAAAAGTGGTTCATCAAAAGATGAAGATAAGGATGAAGATAACTAAATAGTTAAAGATTTTTTAAAAACCCGCAGTTTTCTAATGCGGGTTTTTTATTTGCAGAGATTACTTTTTTGGTATACGATAAGACTTGAAAGTACTTGTGTTTAAAAACAAAGAATATGAAACAATTTCACTATCGTCGTGGTGTGGTGTGGCGAACGCGTTTGTCGTTTGTCTTGTCGCTGTTGTTTGTATTTTTACAGTCTTGCATATTGCAACATTATTATTTCCAGAACCAACTCGTTAACGCAGTTGGTATAGACGAGCCATATCTCAATAAACTTGTAGCCGATCGTAAGGTTGAAACTATTAAAAAGCGGGTCCTCTTCATGGGCGATACGATGCTTGCGAGGGGTGTTGGTGAAGCAATCGAAGCAGGCGATGACCCATATAAATATGTTCGTGGGATTCTAGATGCACATGATCTTAGAATCGCAAATATCGAAACTACAATCGCTGACCCTTCATTTACGCTTGCTGCTCAAAAACCCTATACCTTTAATGCCCCACTTAAATCTTTAGAACTTTTGAAGAATGTTGGTATAGATGTTGCCGTGATAGCAAACAATCATACGGGTGATTTTGGTCACGATGCAATGATAAATATGCTTGACCAATACAGACAGGCACAAATCAAAACTGCTGGTTTAGCTCAAACGATAGACGACGCTTTTAAGGCGACAATAACAACTATTGATGGTTTGAGTATCGCAACTATTGCAGTAAACGATGTAGAGCTTGCTCACACAAAAGTTACAGATACCCTCCCAGGTACCGCATACCTAGACAAAGACAGATTAAGCAAGAGTATACAAAATGCACGTGCTGCGGGTGCGGATTTTGTAGTTGTAATACCGCACTGGGGCACCGAGTATAGTCTCCAGCAAAATGACTACCAAAGACAGTGGGGGCAATTTATGATCGATGCTGGGGCAGATGTTGTTATTGGTGGGCACCCCCACGTTACTCAACCTACAGAAACTTATAAAAATGGTTCGATTGTTTATTCATTAGGTAATTTCATTTTTGATGGTATGGAGGGGGATGCATTAAAGGGGCAAATGATTTCTATTGAAATAGAGAAAACAATTTCTCGAAACGAAAGCAAAACAACTCTAAAATCTCTGCAGTCTGTTGGAATTCTTATAGACGCTCAAGGCTTCCCTCATCCACTATAGATAAGTAGTTAAAGAGCGTCCGTCGGTAGCAAATAACTTACTTAGAAGTATTACTGACGAGTCACATGAATCAAATTAAAAGTAGAATAATCTTAAAATCAATCGTCTCACCTGCTTGCATATTCACCATCTTTCTAGCGTTTTTACTTATTGGTAAGAGATAAGAGCCGGATTTAGCGTCAGGGAAGAGGGAAGTGTCCCATGAGACATCTCTGCATGTTACCCGAACTTTCACGGAGCCAAAACCACGTCGAGGTAGGACATCGTTATTTGTGAGTGTTTTAATGTCTAACGCTGTTTGCTTTGGCAATGTTACAAAATGCCAAGCTGCTTTGCCGTCATAGACCCAGAGTTTTGCTTTAAATGAAAAAGAGGCACTCATAGTATGATTCCATTGTACTTAATTAGTGGCGTTTAAGATTCACTAAAGACAAATTTCCGAGAGATAGTCTGTTTGCGCTCTTTCAAATGGCGGATTAGTAGCTTTTCTCACCTCGACGCTCTTTTTGCGTGTCGAGTATTCAAGGCCACTTGGCTTCAATTTAAAAACCCCACTTTCGTGAGGTTCATAAATTGGAGGGCCAGGAGGGACTTGA
>DAOLHH010000110.1:0-1972 GCA_035329185.1 Candidatus Saccharimonadota bacterium
ATATAAAATAATCGTAATGACTAAAAGTCGTTGGGCTTTCTCTCAATAGAAACCTGATGATGTTACATTACAAAGGAGTTATGTTATGGCTGAAGTTGCCAAAAAAGAACAAAAGCAAAGAATTCGTATTCGCTTAAAGGCTTACGACCACAAAATCATTGATCAGTCGGCAAAGCAGATTGTCGATACGGCACTTCGAACCGGTGCGAAGATTGCAGGGCCAATCCCTCTTCCTACGCGCAAGACGACCTTTACGGTGGTAAAGAGCCCACACGTGTACAAAAAAGGACGTGAACAGTTTGAGATGCGCGTGCATAAGCGCCTTATAGATGTGCTTGAGCCAACTCCTAAGACAATTGATTCATTGATGAATCTGTCTTTGCCTGCTGGATGCGACGCAGAAATTAAGATGTAAGGAAGCAAGTATATGGAATTGAATAACACCACTCATTTGGTGCGTGTTTATGACGTGTCTGACACTCAAGAAGAGGGGATGAGCGCATTTTATTTTCGACCAATTCTTGGAGAAGCGATTGTGAGTGATATCGTAAAAACTGTACCTAGTGCAACGGTTACTGAAATTGATTTTCCAAGAGACGCCGACCATTTCACTGTTGCTAGAGGCGAGCACAATATGTTGATTGACAGAGCTGCCAGCTTATTACGTAGAGAAGGTAGGCTTCTTGAACACATCTTCATAGCGCTAAATGATCGCCATTAAAAGATGTTGCATATCCTAAGCAATATTTAACTGAAGTGCATGTATAACTAACCATAAACGTTATTGTTTGCTATAATTGGTCTAATGACCAAAAAACAAAAAAAACGTAGTCAACCTCAACAAGAACCAGACTCTAGTTATTTCCTAAAGCTCGTTCTATATCTAATATTAGGTGCCCAATGGATTCGGATTGAATCATTGCCAAATTGGAGCGTACCGCTACCAGTTGGTCTCGGTCTAGGTATTTGGTTCGCGATGCATGATCATTTTCGCATAGATAGAAAAATTGAATACGCACTATTGCTTATATCTGCATTTGTCAGTTTCTGGCTCCCGCTAGGCCTCATAGTTTCCTTCTGATGTAGAATAGTCTACGTATTGACTCTTTATAACGGTTTGTGATAAGATAACAGGAATCGCTAATAACTTGGTGAATTGGTAAGTCCGAAAGGAAACTGCCGACCACCAAGAATTTTTATGTCTTAACAGATATAAACCCGCGGTCATAATTATAAAAAAGGAAGGTGTAGGAAACTACTCAAACACTATGAAAGCACTCATAACGAGAAAACTCGGCATGACAAGCACTATCGCAGATGATGGTACTGTTCAAGCTGTGACATTGCTTTCCGCTAGTCCTTGCGTTATTACGCAAGTTAAAACCGATGAAACGGATGGCTATCAAGCACTCCAGATTGGTTTTGAAGAGACAAAGCGGGCAAATAAGGCACAAATTAACCATAATAAAGATGCAGGCATTACGCCAAAAGTTGTTCGCGAATTCCGTACAGAAGATATCGAATTATCAGAAGACCTCAAAGTAGGTGCCACACTTACCGCCGAGGTCTTTTCAGTTGGAGATGTCGTACAGGTGACCGGTACAAGCAAGGGTAAGGGCTACGCCGGAACTATAAAGCGCCATAACTTTAAACGACAACGCAAGACCCATGGTGGTAAGGGAAATACTCGAAAAGTCGGTTCCATCGGCTCTATGTATCCTCAGCACATTTTTAAGGGCAAGCGAATGGCAGGACGAATGGGTCATGAACGAGTAACGGTTAAGAATCTGAAGATCGCCATTGTTGATGCTGATCGCGGAATTCTTGCAGTTACTGGGGCTGTTCCTGGTCCTAAACAAAGCATCGTGCTTGTGAAAGGAGTTAAGTAATGAGCGTTCCTACATTTACGAAATCCGGCACTAAAGCAACGACTGCTGCGAAGCTGGACAAATCTATCTTTGATGTCGATGTT
>DAOLHH010000111.1:0-1960 GCA_035329185.1 Candidatus Saccharimonadota bacterium
TCTCTTTTATTGGTGGGCGATGCAGGATTTGAACCTGCCACCTCTTCCACGTCAAGGAAGCGCTCTAGCCAAATGAGCTAATCGCCCATGTTTTTTAACGTAACAAGAAACGTTGCTTCTGCACAGTAGACAGGATTGAATCGAGCTAGAGCGCATGCGCTTTTTAAATTGTCTGCGGGCTGACGCTCCAAATGAGCTCATCACCCGTGCCAACCAATAGGGTTAATTATAGCGTATATCCGGTGAAAGGACAAAAATATATCACCAAACGGGGCTGTCTTATATGGTTATAACCATATGTGATATAAACCAGAGGAATCCACAGATTGTGGATAACGCCAGTAAAAATAGGCTAGCATTATCATCCTAATTCATGTATTCTATCTATGTGAGGGAGTTCTGGGAGCGGTTTTAGAGAAACAAACCAATCCACAGGACTTTATGCATAGTTGCGAGAATGCATAAAGTAAGAAAAAGGCCGTCAAATAGTCGGGCCTTTTTCTTTTTTGAGACAAAACAGCGTATACTACTGTTTAGAAGTGTTGAGGCAGACTCACCAACTGCTGAGCTTACTAGGGCAAGGTCGGAACGCTAGAAAAACAGTGCCGGCAAGAGTAAAAGTCGAGGTGGAACCTCCGGAGGAATCCGGACCGAGACGCACCAGTCAAAGCAAGGGATTTTCTTGCTTGTGATACGTGCGTTTTTTAAATGGTAAAAGAAAGGAACCCAAATGGCCGACCAACAAACACTTGAACCAATGAGGCATAGCCTCGCACATATCATGGCGACAGCTGTCACAAAACTGTGGCCAGAAGCGCGACTTGGGGTTGGACCAGTGGTGGAGCATGGCTTTTATTATGATATCGATATCCCGAATGTGACGATATCTGAAGATGATTTTGAGAAAATTGAAGCGGAGATGCGAAAGGTGATCGCACAGAAGCAACCTTTTGTGAAGACGATGAAACCGATAGTTGAAGCTATGGAGTGGGCAAAAGATGCGAAACAGCCGTATAAACTGGAACTATTGAATGATCTACGCCGAGAGGGTACTACTTTGGCACATGAGCTCGATGGGGCGATGATGGGTTTGCCGGGGCTGCCAGCGGCGATTTCTGGTGTTGCGCCAACGCAAGTACAGGTGGGCGAGGTGAGTTTTTATACCAATGGAGATTTTACCGACTTATGCCGAGGGCCCCATGTCGAAGATACTGGTAAAGTTGGCGCTTTCAAGCTCATGAAAGTAGCTGGTGCGTACTGGCGCGGTAACGAGAAGAACGCCCAGATGCAACGACTTTACGGGGTGGCCTTTGCGACAGATAAAGAGTTGCGACAACACCTCGCGATGCTTGAAGAAGCAAAGAAGCGTGACCATCGAAAACTTGGGCAAGAGCTCGATTTGTTTGTGTTTTCACCTTTGGTAGGACCAGGCTTGCCACTATTCACCCCACGGGGAACCATATTGCGTGATGAGATTGGGGCTTTTTCTCAAGAATTGCAGGCTCAAGCGGGGTATCAGCGAGTATCGATACCACATATTACGAAGGTCGAGCTCTATAAGAAGTCTGGACACTATGATAAATACCCTGAGCGGTTTAGCGTGACGAGCTTTGAGAGTGACGATGAGTTTATGATGAAGCCGATGAATTGCCCGCATCATACACAGATTTATGCGAGCCGGCCACGAAGCTACCGAGACTTGCCGATACGATACATGGAAAACACGGTAGTGTATCGCGATGAAAAAGCTGGTGAACTTCATGGATTGAGCCGAGTACGTGGTGCTACACAAGATGATGCACACGTGTTTGCGCGGGTCGACCAGATTGAAGAAGAGTTCCGCGCCATTATGGGAATGATACGAGACATGTACGCGGTGTTTGACCTGAAGTGGCGGGCACGACTGAGTTTCCGCGATGATAGCGATAAGTATCTTGGCGATGAGCAGTTGTGGGCACAT
>DAOLHH010000112.1:0-1953 GCA_035329185.1 Candidatus Saccharimonadota bacterium
TATCTTGCACAAAAAGATAGTGCAGCTTATCTCGCGCTCATTAAAAAACTCGGTCTTCGAAGATAATTTTGCGCCTCGCGCATTTTCTAGCTCCAGTGCTCGCTCGTCGTATGTTTCATACGCCTCACTGAAGCGCTTGACTAGAAAAAGCACGCCGCATCAAAATTCTCTTCGAAATCAATTCATGACACGAAATAAAAAACTTTATTTTCTTGTGACGCGTACGGATAAGAGTATCTGTACGGGCTAGAAGCAAATAACATTGGTCTGAATACTCGGTAGTAGAGCACAGTTTGCGAGGGTACACACGCAACTGAACCCTGTTACCGAACAGCCAAAGAAAAGGATTAACAATGCAATCAACCATCATCAATCCGTACGGAAAAGAAGTGATGAGCGTATCTACCGAATTGTGCGGTAAGACACTCACTCTTGAAGTGAACCGTGTCGGATTTCGTAGCACTGCCTCAGTATTGGCGCGCTACGGTGATACGGTCGTACTTGGTACGGCAATGGTGTCAAATAAGTCAGTAAGCGGGCTTGATTACTTCCCATTAAGCATCGACTACGAAGAGAAATTCTATGCTGCTGGCAAAATAAGTGGCTCCCGCTTTATTAAGCGAGAAGGACGACCGAGCGAAGAAGCAATTCTTATTGGTCGTATCATCGACCGTCCTATTCGACCACTATGGCCAAAAGGGTATCGTCAGGAAGTGCAAGGTGTAGCAACAGTCCTTAGTACTGATCCTGCGTTTCGTCCCGATATGATCGCAATGATTGCGATGAGTGCCGCATTTATGCTTACGGGGGCTCCATTTGATGGTCCCGTAGCAGGATTACGTGTTGGTATTGACGAATCGGGCGCCTTCAAAGCGTTTATGAGCGCTGAAGAATACGATAAAAGCACACTTGACCTCGTCGTGGCAGGCACCGAAGCCGGTATCATGATGGTGGAAGCGGGTGCGACCGAGGTGACTGAAGAGCAAGTTATTGCAGCCATGCAGTTTGCGCACGAACAGATGCAACCGGCTATTCAACTGCAACGCGAACTTGCTGAGAAAGTTGGAGTAACACCGCTCGAATACGAACTCGTGAAGCCAAACGAAGATATTCAAAAAGCAGTCGATAGTTGGACTGCTGGCAAACTTGGTGCACGTATTCGCGCTGAGTATCCAAAACGAAACCAACTCGTTGATGCACTTCGTGAAGAAATGCATGCGCACTTTGAAGCTGAACTTGGCGAGGAAGCGTATGCAGAAGTACGAGGCGAATATGCTGAAGCTTTCCAGATGAGTGTACATGCTGACGTACGAGCGGGCATTGTCGCTGAACAAGTACGACCTGACGGTCGCAAAATGACCGATATCCGTACGCTTTCAAGCGAGACGGGCTTATTGCCACGAGCACACGGTTCAAGTATCTTTACGCGAGGTATGACACAAGCGATGAATATTGTCACGCTTGCACCGCTGAGCTATGCGCAAATTGTCGATACCATGGAACGCGATATGGAACGTCGCTACATGCATCACTACAATGCACCAGGTTGGACCGTCGGCGAAGTGAAACGTCTTGGTAGCCCTGGTCGCCGAGAGATCGGTCACGGTTACTTGGCAGAGCGAGCACTTTTGCCAATGCTCCCTGACGAAACAGACTTTCCGTATGCGATTCGAAGTGTGACAGAAATTATGAGCCAGAACGGTTCTACCTCAATGGCAGCAACCTGTAGCTCTTGTATGGCACTGATGGATGCCGGTGTGCCACTTAAGCGACCGGTATCTGGTATCGCGATGGGTCTTATGATGGACGGCAATACACCATATGTATTGAGTGATATCGCCGATGCGGAAGATTTTGCTGGTGACATGGACTTCAAGGTGACGGGTACCGAAAATGGCATCACCGCACTTCAGATGGACATGAAAGTGCACGGGCTCTCAACTGAAGTCTTGG
>DAOLHH010000113.1:0-1925 GCA_035329185.1 Candidatus Saccharimonadota bacterium
CTCGGGCAGGTACCCCGATAAAACGACGTAACCCCCTTCGACGATATATTCTCGCGCCTCGGCGGCCTCTGCTTCGGTACCGATATGATTGAGCGCAAAAATCAGCTTATCCTTCGGAACGCCCGCCTTGATCAGAGCATGGAATTCACGTACAGCGGGACGCAAATCGTCAAGAGAAGCCCCGGTTGGCTGCACCACCAGGTTAGCGACCAGCGCAATCTCCAAGGTTCCTTTGCTGGTTCTGGCCGGGCCATCAATGATCAGCACGTCATAACGATTGGCGACAGCGAGGGCCTGCTGCGCAGTTCGAAACAGTTCGACCGGTACGACCGGCTTGATATTGGTATCCAATCGCATCCGGTACCAGTCAACGGCCGTACCCTGCTGGGTATCCAAATCAGCGATCTTAACCTCCAGGCCACTCTTGGCCGCTTCGCGACCGAGGGCACGGGCCAGCGTCGACTTCCCCACTCCGCCTTTTTGAGAGACAAAAGCAATAATTAAAAGGGGGTGGTCGGTTAGCTCCGCCTGGCGCAATATATACAGGACTTTCGCTTAAGCGGGCTGGTAGGCGTGAACATGGGGGTTTCTTAGCTCGTTGCGCAGGTAATCACTCCATAAGTTGTGCTTCACTTGATAAAGTGTTTTACCCAACTTTTTGGCAACAACTTTCAGTGAAAACCAAGCGTGATAGCAACACGCAAAATGATTGCGTTGGGCACGTTGTTTGCGGCATTGACACCGTTCCATTCCCGTAAGCTGCTTTACTTCTCGATGCAACTGCTCTATAAACCACCGCACCTTGTTCTCTTTTTGAACAACCTGCGTGTCGATAGAACCTGGGGTTCGATTCGTAATCACCCATTCAACGTCGCCGTTTGTGGCGACCACCTTGAAAAGCTGCACTTTAAAGGGAACTTCCTTGAGTTTAACGAGAAGGCCAGATTTCAATTGTTCAGCCGTCCATGTCAATTCTTGGAGATGAACATAGCCTTGTTCTTTACTGAGGCTGACCAGACGATTTTCTTTCAAGGTCGTCACAAAAAATTTGCCAAGCCTATGAATATACTTAAGATTTTCCGATGCTGCATACCAACTATCAAATAAAATGGTTTGGGCTTGAATATTTTTTTCTTCAAAAGCCAAGCGCAACAGATCGCGCAAGTGCTCATTTTTGGTTTTGCCATCAACACTGGGAGCGTAGACTCGATAATCGATGGGGTTATAATCATTTTGATGAGCATGAACTAAATTAACAATTCCGATACCTCTAACTAAACTATGCGTATTGCCGCTATATTGAAGCTTGACCAGTTCAATTTTTTGGGAATATTGTTTATTCTGAATGCTATCATCAACAATGAGGTAGGCCTCTTTACTATTATTGATGAGTGGTTTGGCTAACTCCCAAATCGTGTGTGGTGTATGGTTTTCACGTCGCAAATAGTCATTGATGGCGTCATGACTAATCTCACCATCCAGATGGTCGGCAAGGTTAGTACAAGTATAGTTAATCGGAGTGCTGATAAGGTACTCAACATACTTTTGTTTGGTAATTTTCATTTTTAAATTGTACCAGAAATTTAATTAAAAATACAAGCGAAAGTCCTATCATTTTCGCACGAATCCTTACAGTCACCCTATATTAGGTCATAGTATTACTGAGTATTACTTTAGGAGCGGCGCGTGGAACACTCTTCGGTAACCAGCAAAGGGCAGGTGACGATCCCTCAAGCCGTGCGGCGGCGGCTGGGCATTCGGCAGGGCAGCCAGATCGAGTTTTCGCTGGTGGGGGATCACGTCGAACTGCGGGTCAAAAGCACCCCGCCCGAGGTGCCTGCCGGTGGCTTCGGGATGCTCAAAAGCCAACGGCCCGCCGTCCCGGCGGACTTTGACCCCGCCCTCCTGTTGAAACCATGATCGGC
>DAOLHH010000114.1:0-1880 GCA_035329185.1 Candidatus Saccharimonadota bacterium
CGGGGCTTTACAAACAGAGGTCAACATGCTAAAATTTGATTTAAAGTAAAGAAAAGTGAAAGTTCATAAGATGAAGAAAGCAATTATTATGGCCGGTGGAGTGCAGCACCTTGTCGCTGAAGGCGATGAAATTGTTGTGAATTCGCTTGGTGACGCAAAAACCGTAGACTTTACGCCAATCATGATCGTTGATGGCGATAAATCTGTAGTTGATGGTAAGAAACTGGAAGCGACAAAAGTAAGCGCAAAAGTTCTAGATAGTTTGCAAGGCGACAAAGTTATCGCTTTGCGATACAAGGCAAAGAAGCGCGTACATACCCGCCGTGGACACCGCCAACAGCTCTCAAAGATCCAAATCACGACTATTAAGTAGTTGGTTGGCAGTAGGCGGTTCACAGTGAGTCGAGCAGGCAAGCTCGACTCTTTTTAATTGAGTTTATTCCTCAAGCCAAATAGCATTTTTTGTATCGTTATTACTTCTTCAATATATCGGGTTAAGTCTATTTTGTATATATCTGAACAGATGTATAGCTGTGTTTCGAGTTCAGCCGCGGATCCAGTAGCTATTGAAAGAAATCTCTGAAAATCTTTGACACCTTGCCTTCGATGTCCTTCGGCGATGTTCGAAGGAATGCTGACTGCAGCACGCTGCATTTGAGAAGATAATCCATATTCTTCTGTCTTGGGTAATTTTTTACATAATTCGTAGATTTCAACTGCAAGCTGTTTCGAATTAATCCAGACCTGTAAGTCCTTAAAGTTACCATTTGAATTCATGTTTGTTACTATACCATTTTCAATATGAGGTGCACTGGATTTATTTACTGCCTACAGCCAACCGCTCACTACTAACCAACCTTGTGGAAAACTCCAATAAATCAACCATAAACGTATTGTACTCATGAACACATTTGTTGTACACTGTGGGAGTCTAAGGTGTAAAAGTACACCAAAGACGGGCGCAGTGTCGGAAAATCTCGCAGTTTTCTGACTTCTGTGTTGCTCAAAAAATAGGCAACACATGAAAAATAAATTCACATACAAATACAAACACGTACTTATTTATAAAGGTACGCAAGGGATGGCTATGCTATCCCTTGCTGTCGTTTTAAACCTATATAAGTATTTAAAGAGCTCAGTACCATGCGCCCGGTTACTGAGCTCTTTTGATATTTATATGAACGAGTCTAGTGCCGACTCAGCCTCATGCGCCCGAGCGCTGAGTCGGCTTAGGACTCGTTTTAGCACGGTAAGACATCGTGCAAGCTCAATCTCATGCGCCCGAGTATTGAGCTTGCTTGGTGTCTTACTGATAGCTGGAGCATCTTTTGCGAGTATGCTTCAGCTATCAACGGGCTCTGCCCAAGCAGCCACCTCCAACACCCTCAACTTCCAAGGCCGTCTCTTGAATGCTTCTGGTGACTTGGTTGCTGATGGTACCTATAACGTCCAATTCAATCTCTACTATGTCAGCTCAGGTGGTTCAAGCCAATGGACAGAAACCAGAACAAACCAAGGGGGTAACCCTGTCACTATCCAAAATGGCTACTACTCTGTCTATCTTGGTGATACCACCTCAGGTGGTACTGCCTTCCCAAGTAGTATTGACTGGTCAGAAGATCTCTACCTTGGTATGACCATTCGTGGTACGGGCTCTTGCTCATTCGGAGCTTGTACTCCTGCAGATAGTGAAATGACCCCACGATTCAAACTCACTGCAGTTCCTTATGCACTTCGAGCAAGCAATGTTGCATCAAGCTCTACCAATGCAGCCAGCACTGACTCTGATGACGTTAACATCACCAGTGGTAATGCATTAGGCGCTACCAGTGACTCAGGTGACATCTCTATTGATGTGGGGACGGCGACGGGAACAGTGG
>DAOLHH010000115.1:0-1820 GCA_035329185.1 Candidatus Saccharimonadota bacterium
ATGCTACCGTACGACGCTAGCCCTAAAGCTATTTCGAGGAGAACCAGCTATCTCCGAGTTCGATTGGCATTTCACCGCTAACCACAAGTCATCCGGGCATGTTGCAACGTGCTACGGTTCGGCCCTCCACGACGTTTTACCGTCGCTTCAGCCTGCTCATGGTTAGGTCACCCGGTTTCGGGTCTAATTGCTAGGATTATAATTCGGCCTATTCAGCCTCGCTTTCACTATGCCTCTCGTCAAATGACTTAAGCAAACCCCATACAATTAACTCGCTGGATCGTTCTACAAAAAGCACCCCGTCAGGCCGAAGCCCTCCGAGTCCTTGTACGCATATAATTTCAGGTTCTATTTCACTCCCCTTCCGGGGTTCTTTTTACCTTTCCCTCGCGGTACTAGTTCACTATCGATCGTAAGTCATATTTAGTCTTGGAACGTGGTCGTCCCAGCTTCGGACAGGGTTTCTCGTGTCCCGTCTTACTCGAGATAGTAAAAATAAGGTGTTCAACACTTGGCATACCGGGCTATCACCGTCTTTGGCAGAGCTTTCCAGCTCCTTCTGCTCGCATTGAACTTTTCTGACCTTATGCACGCTTGTGACAGCACGTGCGTCCAAACCAATGATTTGACGAATCAAATCATCAGCTTGAAATATTTACTTCTCACAACCCCTAATAAATATTCGTCTGTCAACTTATTCGCCTAAATTAATAGGCAAAAATTTACTAAGTTTGGACTATTCCAATTTCGCTCGCCACTACTTTCGGAATCGTTGGTTACTTTCTTTTCTTCGCCCTACTAAGATGTTTCAGTTCAGGCACTTACCACTGACTACCCTATATATTCAGGTAGTTGTACGGCGACATTACTCGCCGTGGGTTACCCCATTCGGACATCCTCGGTTCAAAGGTTGTTGGCACCTCCCCGAGGCTTATCGCAGCCTACTACGTCCTTCATCGGTAACTTACGTCAAGGCATCCGTTATATGCGCTTATGTAGCTTTTTATGAGTACATCTACTTTCTTTGTAGAAAAAGTAGATTCTATGCATTTTTCAACTAGTTATTGATACTTATCGACTGTAATGAGACAACCACAAGTGGTTTTCTCATCGCGCAGGATGCCGAAATAAATTCGTCATGCTGGCTGCTCTTTCCAGAGCTACATTCAAATTATCAAAACTATAATTTTGTAGTTATAGCGCTCGCTTATCGATTGAGCTCTATAACTTTTGATGAACATACAATTCTTGATGTCATGAATTGTACATTCGCGTCAGTCTAAATTTTTAAGTTGCGCGTGAACTACAGGTTTTTGAAACTGAACGAGCCTCACAAAAAAGCCTCGTATACAGGTTCACCTCTTCTTGAGTTCACGACTAAACAGGTTGCGATCTGTTTCTACTTGAACTCAAGTCCTGTAATAATACCAGCGAAGATTATTACTGTAAAGATAAAAAGATGCTCATTTCGTTGTATTTTTTGATACGTTCTGCGCTAACAGATACGAACAAAAGCTGAACGATAATATGGCGCTCCTATTTTGGAGCTACGAGGAGCGCTCCAATCCAATTTCCAGTTCTGGTTGGCGTGCTTCCTGTAACAACAACCTCGTGACCTACCACCGATTCAAGTCTTGGTAATTGCGCTTCGGGTGAAATTGCAAGTACTTCAAGGTTTTTAGCAGCTTCATTCATAGTCAAATTGTAGCACGGCCCTTGTGTTTTTCGGTGTTATCGGGTAGAATGTTCAAAGTATTTTGGGGCAATAGCTCAGTTGGCTAGAGCACCTGCTTTGCAAGCAGGGGGTCCGGGGTTCGAGT
>DAOLHH010000116.1:0-1775 GCA_035329185.1 Candidatus Saccharimonadota bacterium
GAACTTTTCAGGGTCAAACTTGTTTGACGCATGAAAATTCTGGGCTCGCAGAATGAGGGCAAGTCTCACTGAGTCCTCTAATTCAAATCCTCTATGGGAATGCATGTACTAGGGTCTGCGCTTGCAGTTCTTTTGCTATTATTGAGTTATAGATACTTCTGAACAGATAGAGATTTGTGTAAGATTATTAGAACTCTATTTGGTTGATACTGACATCGATGCTAGCAATATAGAAAACTTTAAAGCTTATAGATCACAAATTTTTGGTCGTGCGAATATCTATAGCTTTGTTTACAAAAGTAAACAATACTACGTCACCGACGACTATTCGTTGATGGATAATTCTAAGTTTGTAACAGATGTTTTAAGTGAGGTTGCTCCAAAACTTAACGGCAAACTTCTAAAAAATCCTATCGCGCAAAGTGACGGAGCAATTTACGCTTGCGGTGTTGATGGAACAGAATACTATCTTTGGAGAGCCCTACTAAAATAGTCGCAATAGTTCCTAAAAATAGAACCGTCATTTCGTGGACGGTTTTTGTTTTTTTACTGAATTCCAATGAAACTTGTCTAAAACACCCGTGGGTACTGTGAGTGAGAAGGTGCGGGTAACTTTCGCGAGAGTACCGCAGTGATTTTTTACTGTTGTACGGAATACAGGTACTAAACTTACTGAAACTGACCACATTCTCTCTGCATTACTCTACATTTAATGCTTAGTGATGCTTCCCTTTTTCATGCTTTGCTGGCTTTGCGAGTAGAATAGCGAGCAAGCTCAACGAAAAACCTCCTGCGACAATAAGCGTACGGTACTCATTCGCATCTTGCCAAATTGGTTGTTTTGATAAGTCAGAAAGAAAACTTACGCCTGTCGCACTCGGCAACATAATCCACAAAAAAACACCTAGAAATATGAGCAGTAGTGCATGTATTGCAAGCTGAGCTTTCGCGACACTATTGCGAAACATCAAGGCTGCAAATCCGATGGATAAGAAAATAACAATCAACCGTATGTATGCTTCGCCCTCACCCGGCAGGAATGATCCTGCTGTCATGACAACTGTTGGGTCAAGTGACTCAAGAAGCACAAGTCCTGCGCAGGCAGCCAAAAACATGATGCCTGCATTGGTTTTAAGCAGGAACAATAGCCCTAAGGGCAAAAGAACGAGTGCAGCGAGTGTTCCAAAGAGTGGTATCACCTACTCAGTGTAGCATAAGCGCTAAAAGACGAGTTCAGCTCCCAAGACGATACCGTACTCTTTAGCTTGACCCGCATTCATTTCAAGCACATAGGTTGCTCTTTTATCTGCGCAAATTGATGTTTCATCGTACGGATTTGCGTGTTCGTGTATGAAAATAACTTTTTTCGTCTCATCAAGCCATATGATATCCAGTGGAATTTTAGTGTTCTTCATCCAAAAACAACCAGCCAAATCTTTCTCAAAAATGAAGAGCATCCCGCTATTTGCGTCTAGTCCGTCCTTGTACATCAGACCTTGTTCCCGCTCTTCCGCATCGTCCGCAATTGCAACCGATATATTTCCTCTTGGCGCTACGACGTTATGGCTAAATTCGGTCGTCTTCCACAGTTCGAGAGATTTGATTATCGCTACCAAAGCTATTAGTATCATTAGAAAAATCGCTAACCACACAGTTCTTCGCGCACTCCTATGCGATTGAGTCTCCTTCATCCTATCGCTTCCAGTCTTATACATTTCCACCTTAAGACAGCTCGTCTACGCAGGCTTTTTTGAACGGCTTGAAAGCACTTCGAT
>DAOLHH010000117.1:0-1746 GCA_035329185.1 Candidatus Saccharimonadota bacterium
CCATAAGCAGCGTATATATATTCACTCTCATCACTCGGGGAAATAGTTGGCGCAGTGGTGCTTGTTAAAAAGCCTCCGGTATAGCCCACAGATTTACCATCTGTATCAATAAGCGATTCACTGTCGATTCCCAACAATATTGATGCACTTAGCGTACCGTCAGGATATCCCGCATTTTCATTGTAGTATTCTTCGAGTTTCTGATAGATAGCATTTATATCTGCCTTGCGCTTTGCATCGCGTAGAAGTGATTCCTGCGTAGAGCCACCCGTTGCGCTCGTATCATCCGTGCTTTTTTCGTCGTCACTATCGCTCTTGTCAGTATCAGCAGTTGAAGCTTTGTCATCTTCTGAATCTTTATCATCTTTACTTGAATTTTTTGAAGATGAGCTCTTACTATCTGATGTACTATTTTTCACCACTGAGTACGCTCCGATACCACCGCCTACAAGAATTATCATTAAGAGTATCGTAATAATTAACAATTTAGGTGCGCCACGTTTTCCGCTATTCATCTGGGAAAAAGATTGGAATGAGTTTCCCGCAGGTTGCACTGGTGGCGTCGAAGTACTTTGCGGCGCTTGAGGTTGCGATGCGATAGGTGTACTTACTTCAGCGACATTTGTCGTAGGTTGTGTGGGCACTGTACTGTTTGCATTCTGAGTATCCATATTTGGCTGAGGAGCTGGCTGTGGTTGAGCCGGAGCTGTAGGTGCTGGCACATTCGTCTGGCCACCCATATTTTGTGGGGGTGGGGTTGGCGCAGCCGGTTGGTTAGGCGTGGTAGGTTGAGGTGCGGGTGTATTATCTTCGTTCATGTAAATTCCTTTTATGCTTAAAGTATAGTATGTTACCTCTAATCCTACAAAAAGCTATTAATAGCTCAAGTATTGCTATAATGCAGAGATGAGAAAAGCAGCACGAGCAATCATTGTCGAAAACAACCGTATTTTAGTGATGCGACGCCTCAAAGCCGGCAACCAATACTACACCCTCGTCGGAGGCGGTATAAAAGATGACGAAACTATGGAACAAGGCGTGGCGAGAGAAGTAAAAGAAGAAACCGGACTAGATGTCACCTCAGCCCAACTGGTCTACGTTGAGCTTCACCCAGAACCATACAACGAACAATACATTTTTCTCTGCCAAGTAGCTCCGCATGCTGTAGAGATCAGCGTCGCAGCAGATAGCGAAGAACAGAAACTTGCGACCCATTCAATGCAGGGTAACGTACACACCCCCCTATGGGTAGACTTTAGTAGTTTCCCGCACCTTGCCTTCCGTACACCCCAACTGCAAGAAGCGATTATAAAAGCCCTGAAAAAAGGCTTCCCAAAACAACCGGTTCGACTTTAGAAACCTCCGTTATCGTGTCACCGTCAAGCCGACTTGCCCATTGACGCTCGATATCCAATAATGATAATTCGCAGTTTACAACCGAGTATCTTCCAAGCACGCCGGCAACAGGCACTAATCGATCTCGCAACACTTCTCCATCTCCGTCATGAGCGCGTATGGCTTCATCGTGCGTGAGCCCGCGTAGGCACAGGAGCTTGCCCGATATCGGCTCACCACCGTGTAGCGTCCCTTGAAAATACCCATCTTCAGTACTCGATTTCAGAATTAATACCGGCTTATCTGGCACATGTGTGCGTACTTCGTCGTAAGGCTCCATAATTACCGCTCCTTTTATATGTCCATAATACTCCCCCAGCCCCCCCCCGTCACCTTTCACCCGTCACCTTT
>DAOLHH010000118.1:0-1736 GCA_035329185.1 Candidatus Saccharimonadota bacterium
ACATTCCCCGAGATATTCAATGTATTACCAATAAGACTAATTGACTGACTATCGGTATTATCAAGTAGGGATGCAAGTGAAATAGAATTACCGTCTACGATACTTAGCGTCTGCGTTCCTGATACATAACTCACCGTTTGATCATCAGTATCTACGGCAGCTGAAGCACAAATCCATGCGCTTCCATTCCACTGTGCGACTTGTCCGCTCATACAAGACAATGATGTCAGTGTATCAGTATTATCCAGATACGGAGTCAAATCAACCGTTGTGCTGTCGCCCGTAAGAGAAAGGGTATTACCACTTCGAGACAAATCCTGACTATCAGTATTATCGAGAAGTGCAGAAAGGCTTATACTGTTTCCTTCCGATATCGATAAGATAGATACGCCATCAAAACTCAATGTTTGGTCGTCGGTAGCTGGGTCTCCGGCAACTCCCTGCGCTCCGGTAGCGCCATCAACACCATTAGTACCGTCAGATCCATCTTTCCCATCGACACCAGGCTCTCCCTGATCTCCTTTTTCTCCCTTTGGACCAGCCGGACCGCGCTCACCAAATATAGCCTGTACTGCTTGCTTTTCGGTGTTACTACCCGCAAAGTCCACATGAGCAATTGTCGTTTCATCTTCTATACAGTCTGGAGTCGCATAACTACTCGCATTTCCAAAAATATCTTTTTTATCAACAACAAGTGTTTTTGGACACTCAACGACAGGTAAAGATGAACCAGCCTTATCTAGCGACTCACAGCGAACCGGAAGATTTGACGCGTCAAAACCATCTGGCGTCACTGTCGGATCACTACTTCGACACAATTGGTAATAGACCTTCTTTTCGCTCACCTTCCTAGGCAATGTGTAATCGACGACATAGAGTCCACCCTCCACTGAAACATCGGCATAATCTTTGACTTCCAAAAACTGACCCGTCGAAGAATCATATGTGACAATACGCATATCGTAATAACCGTCGGTTACTGCCGGCGTTCCGACTTGCGCATTCAATTCACCGGCGATTTTTACTCTGGTAGAGCGCGTTGACACAAACCAAAAAGTACCCGAAATAATCAGGAGTATGACTGCAACCAACAAACGTTTACGCACCCTCAAAAGCTATCCTCTAAAAACTAACTCAATTTCAGATGTAAGTATAAGGGTTATATGACTCAAGCGCAAGCAGTATAGATACAAATAGTCCGGTTTTTCACCGGACTATTTTTCCATATTACCAGCTACTTTATTTAGCGAATTCTATGGCTCTCGTTTCGCGTATAACGTTTACCTTGATAGTACCGGGATATTGCATCGTACTTTCAATCTTGGTCGCCAAATCTCGAGATAGTTTTATAGCTCCGAGATCGTCGATGTGCGTTGGCTTCACGAACACTCGCACTTCCCTACCTGCGCTAATAGCATAAGCCTTCTCAACCCCTTCAAAACCGAGAGCAGTATTCTCCAAATCGCGCATTCGCTCAGCAAAGTTTTCCGCGCTAATATTACGCGCACCTGGTCGAGACGCAGAAATCGCATCAACAACACGTATAATTACTGCTTCGACAGAAGTTGCTTCGACGTCATCGTGGTGCTGTTCTGCAGCTTGTGCGACCTCTTCTGGGACGCCATACTTACGTGCCATCTCACCACTAATATGGTGATGTTTACCTTCCATTTTATGTGTCAATGCCTTACCCATGTCGTGAATGAGTGCCGCGTATTTCGCGACTTTTACATTAG
>DAOLHH010000119.1:0-1690 GCA_035329185.1 Candidatus Saccharimonadota bacterium
ATAGATGATCGTTCGTGGTTGAGCGCGTCACGCAATGCGTCAACTTCGTGTTGTCTAAACGATGACTCACCTTCTCTGCTGAATAAATCAGGGATGGTCATGCCAGTACTATTAACCACTTCTTGGTCAATATCATAAAATGGTACATGAAACTTTTGTGCAACCAACTCGCCTACAGTTGATTTTCCTGAACCCATAAAACCGGTAAGTATTACATGTCTTTGAAACTCCATAAGAGCAGTAGTATTGCAGATGAACAGTCTACTTGTAAACTACAATATGAGTATTGTACGCTTATGCTTTCATGGTAGGCTATAAGTATGAGCGGTATAAATAAAACGTTCTTTGCTATTAGTAATGTAAGCGACCAAAAAAAATGGCTTCTACGCTTGCAACGAGGCCTACAATTTTCTGCGCTTTTACTTGTTGCGATGCTTATGCTCCTCCATATGACGGATTTACGAGCTGTTGCAGATCCGTTAGGGTCATTTCTTGATGCTCGAACCGTTGCATCGGCTGAGACAGATACCCAAAAGGCATCTGCTCTACTGACTATAAATGATCGGCTATTGGCCGACCTGAATAGGTTGCGTACTGAGCATCGATTTGAAGCTGGCCAGAAAAAACTTAGTCAACGCATTGTGCAGACAAATGAGCAAATAATCGCGCTTACCAACAGAGCTAAAGACAATGGTATCGCGGTACGCGTATTACTGGAGCGCATTGAAAAAACGTTGGCATCGCAACATGAAAGTTTAGGAGAAAAATACCCTGATGCTCAAGAAGTCGCTCTCCTTGGACAGCAACACGACTACATTTTGAACCAATATAATGCAGTGTTGGGCGTGCAATCTGATGCGTCTAAAGTGCATCACCACTAGTACTACTCTCTATTGTTTTGAGGATTAAATTGTCGCTCTAGATTTCTAAACAAATCAAAGTGTTCATCTATAGTCATAGCATAAGAGTCGCGAAGGAGGTGTGCGACGACGCACATACCAAATTGAGCGGAAAATGCGACATCTATATCGCTATACCCTTGCTCAATAGACTTCATTATGGGCAAAAGGCTTTGGGGCATTGGTTTTCGAGCAATGTCGTGCAGAATTTCATTTGGGTGCTCTTGGGAGGAGAAATAGGATATGGTGTTATCAACCTCACAGAATGAAAGTTGTCTTGACTGGTCAAGATCGGTGTAACTCGATTTAAATGCTAAGAGTGCCACTCTCCCACCAAATAGGTAGGCATCGATATGCTCATCATATTCAGGAGTGTGTGCTCGAGTTTTTGCGAGTTCCGTAGAAACTGTTTTGATACGAGTATCCACTGCTGCATTATTGCCAAAAAGCACACAAACCTGTCTTTGAAATAAAGTTGCAGTGTGGGGTTGTTTGGTCTTGCGCACAATTGCTTCAATACTGCCCGCAGGGTCAAAGATAAACGGTTTTGGATTCATCAAATGAGTGTAGCTGAGGAATTCATAGAATAAAAGTGCTATTGCTCATATTTCTTTACACGTAATGCTTTGTTATAGTTGGATAAAGTATGATTCATGAACAGCCTGATATGAGTGAAGTGCACGCTTTTGCTGAATTGAGTGCCGTATTTGAGCGTGCAAGTATTTTAGAAGAGCGTGTGCAGTATTTGCAAGAGCTCGGAGAAGATATACATACTATTAAATATTTAACTT
>DAOLHH010000120.1:0-1663 GCA_035329185.1 Candidatus Saccharimonadota bacterium
TCAGTTGGCTAGAGCACCTGCTTTGCAAGCAGGGGGTCCGGGGTTCGAGTCCCCGTTGCTCCACCAAAAATACAGTAATGAGACAACCTTCAGGTTTTCTCACCCGAGCAGGAGAGTCGAATTAATCGCCTCTGCTGGCTGCTCTTTCCGAGCTGCGAGCATCAAGCGCGGGCGATTAGCTCAGCTGGTTAGAGCGCTTCTCTGATAAGGAAGAGGTCGGAGGTTCGAGTCCTCCATCGCCCACCAATTTCAAAACACCTCAGAAAGGTGTTTTTTTATGATAAAATATTTTTATTACTGAAGGAGATGCGAAATGCCTTTTGAAAGAGGAACACTAGAATTCGAGCCTGCACAAATTTATGAGATTACACCAGATCAGTTGCCCTGCCCTGTGGTTATACATACGGATGGCAAGTTCAGTGAAGGAGAACTTGTAGGTCGTGTCGTGCGTAGCCACCCGGAGTTTGGCGGAAGATTACTCGTCCATTTTGCTTACAGCGATGGAACACTCGGTGAAATAATGCCGGGAGACTCCCCCGAAATGTGTGGATGGACTACTGGAGAAAGCATCGAGGACCTTAAAGGCCATGGATTGGTTAACCCATTGGAGAGGAGAAGCTAACCACGTTCAGCAGATACGGATCTCAACTCGGCGTATTTCGACACACGAAACCTACCGCAAGGTGGGTTTTTCATTTTGCATGTGCTTGCTATGACTCTACGAAAATGATTAGATACTGACATGGCAGAAGCAAAATTTGAAGAAAACTATTTAGAACGAATGCGATTAGCTGTTAGAACATTTGGTACTAGACAAGAAGCCGCTAAATTCATCGTGAGCTTATCAGGCGAAGAACCGATTGAAGAACTTATCGAAGCAGTACAGGGTTACCCCGTTGGCGACTATCCAGCTAATGCAAACCATGTAAACCAATTAGCTACTTTAGCATCGCAAGGTAATCCTCAAGAAAGCGAAAAACGCCGGCTTGCATCTGATTATATATGGTCCCAGTATGGTGGACGGTTTGACAGCTCCCCTACCCCAATGCTTTGCTTGCAAGCGGAGGATGAATACAGGCAAGAATTATTGACAAGACTTGCATCGGGAATTCATGCTCTCATACAGCCAATGTAAATTTCAACAGATTCATAATCTCCGTCCATCAAGAAAACCACCGCAAGGTGGTATTCTTCATGTTAAAATTGCGCTATACAAAGGAGTACTTGGAATATGACTCAAGGGCCAGAATCTCTACAAGACCCGCATGGTAACGCTATACCAACACAGAATCAGATAGAAGGGGCTCTCGCTCGTGTCGTTACTGATACGGAAACAGGCAGGCAAACACTCGATGGATACTATTTTCCTCCTGATAACGATGACGTCTTTAACCCGCGAGTCTTAACGGCCGGCTATGCGGATGGGTCGACGCGAGCTTACGCATCTACGATGACTAATTCGTTTGCAAGAAAGCATAACCTCGATTGTGCCGCCCTCGGCATGGGTCCTCTTTTTGTACGTGAAGATGATCCCGAACATATCCGAGTCATGGAAGAGAGTAAGTTTCGACTACTTTGTAAACCTAGCGCATTCCGCCAACTAATTGATAGATTTTTTGCGTAAAATAGAACACTACAATATCTAAAGTTATCGACGTTCGCG
>DAOLHH010000121.1:0-1541 GCA_035329185.1 Candidatus Saccharimonadota bacterium
GAAATTCCGGGCATTTCCCTCACGTCTGTTGCAACGTCCCCTACGAGTCCATTTGAATCTGTTGCTACACCTGCATCGACAATAATTGCATCAGATTTCACCATTTCCGCCGTTATAAGCGCCGGAACACCTGTAGCAGTCACTAAGATATCTGCTTCTTTTGTTATTAGAGCGAGATTTTCGGTGTGTTTATCGACTACTGTTACTTCGAGTCCTGATGCTTGCCACAGTTTTTGAAGTGGTGCACCTACGAGTCGCCCATGACCAACAATTACAATATGCTTGCCTGCGTACTCAACATCGTAGCCTGTCAACAACCAATTTATTGCAACGGGAGTAGGTGCGTCAAAACATGTATCTACCGCCAGACCGTCAACATCCTTTTCTGGGGTTACTCTGTTCAGGACTTCGTCCGTTTGACTGGGGTCTGGTAGTGGAATCTGCACAATGATGCCGTGAACTGACGGATCGTCATTCAACTTTTTAATCAGTTCAATCACCTCCGGCTGTTCTATTGTATGCACATCAACATCAACGAGTATATCGTCGCCATAAGCTTGTTTGATACGCATGTAGCTATCTACGACCGGATCTGGGTTCGTACGAATGATAGCCAGCTTGGGTGCTATTTGCCATTGCTGGCGTAATCCCCGCACTGCCTTCGCTTGTCGTTCTTTGATGAAACCAGCTAGTTCCGCGCCATTTAACTCTTTTCTCATATAAGAGACAGTGTACCACGAAAAATCACGGACACATCAGATAAGAGGTGCCCGTGATAGTGGTGGCTAATAATTCCTGTTTAGCGTGCTTCGCCTACATTGTCGGTATTGAAGTCGACATGGTCAGCATATCGTTGCCATGCTGCTTTTTGTTCGTCGGTCAGGTTTTTTGCTTTTTCAACCCATTCGCCAACTAAGCTCTTTGAGATAGACACTTCTTCATCTACATTCAACATTGGTGAATCTGCTGCGATGGTTAAATTGGTTTCGACAAACACAATCTGAGCACCTGAGAGATCGACTTGGTTTTCGATGCCATAGATTTGCACAGACTTTCGCGCAATTTTCGTGTATGAATCACCTGGCTGTGCGGTAAACGCAAATACATCGGCACTTGCTTCCGGCGCTTCTGTCGTTACTTCTTCAGCAGGTGTTGTTTCTTCGACTGCTTGCTCTTCAGCTGGCTGTTCTTCTGCTGGAGCTTCTGGAGCCGGTGTCTCAGCAGGAGTTGTCGTCTCTTCTCCTGTGCTCGTTTCTACCGTTGCATTTTCGCCTTCTACGACCGTACCATCAGGAAGTACTTCTTGAGCATTTGCAATTTTTAATGATGCACTAACTGCGAATATCGCTACAGCTAGTAACATGATAAACGTAACGCTTCTCTTTATGACTTGTGTCATCTGAATACCCTCTACTCCCACGCCTTTAAATATAAATCATAACAAGTATAGCTTGATTTATGTCTACTTGACAAGACCATGAGCGTTTTATTTTCGCCCCTGTTACTCTCGAACATCATATGATAAAATACATTCCACGCAC
>DAOLHH010000122.1:0-1534 GCA_035329185.1 Candidatus Saccharimonadota bacterium
TGAAAATATCTTCGTTAAAAAGCTGAGGTGTTTGACTGACCCAAGCAATCTTGCGACGGAGTTCTTTGAGCGATACTTGTTGAGTGTCGACGCCGTCGATTAGGATGCTTCCTTGGGCTGGTTCAATGAATAGCGGAAGGAGTTTTAGGATGGTGCTTTTTCCACCACCACTCGGGCCGATGATGCCAACTTTTTGGCCTGACGGTATGGTGAGGTTGAGGTTTTGAAAGACCGCCTGATTTTTATAGGCGTAGGTAACACCTTTGAGTTCGATATTACCCTTGATTTGTTCGGGCATATGTTCGTTAGTGCGCAGATCTTCGATGCCTTCATGGTCGGTGAGTACCTCATAAATACGACTTACGTCGATGAGTTTTTGGTTCCGTGAAGTTACTTGATTGATGAGCTGTTGGACCGGGCCAACAAGATACCCCATATAAGTAATGAATATTATAAGATCACCAAAAAGTAATTTCCCATCAAGCACACGCGATCCTCCCATGTACATGACCGAAGAAGTTGCGATGACCACCAAAAAGCCATTCGATTTATCAAGAATTTCGCGCCAAAACATACTTTTGCGAGCGGTGTTATAACTTTTGAGCCACAGCGTGTCGATTTTGCTAACCATCTTGTCTTCAAGCGTAAAAGCTTGAATTGCCTCGGCATTATTTACCGATTCTGTAATCTTGGAGGAACTCTCGGATGCGAGTTCTGTGGTCATGCGGGCATATTTACCCATGTGTGGCCCTATTAATCGTATCGTCACAAAGAGGGAAGGGATGAGGAGAATAGCACTTATAGAAAGTGATGGATTGATATGAAGCATGATGCCAAGCACGCCAACAATGACAATAATAGACTGGATGATGGATGATGTCGTACCTAGAACAAGATCAGATAGACTGTCGGTTACGACGTTTTGACGGTATACATAGTCGCCTTTTGCGAGTCGTTCTTGATGGAAAAGGGGTAGATGCAAGATGTGTCGGAGCGACTCTTGTTTAATACTTCGATTGAGCCTGAAACCAATCTTGAGCAAAAAGAAATCTCGAACAATACCGAATAATGCACCAAACACAAACAAACTGATGGTCATAATGGAGGTAGCCATAAGAAGTTGTTTTGGCTCGAGATCTGCCAGCGGACCCCAAGCGTCCTTGTTTCCAAAGACAGAGTCTGCCATGATTTTCACCGGCCAAGGTTTTAGAAGCGCAATCGCAGTGTCAAACAGGTTTAAGCCGACAACAACACCAACGGCAGGGAGGGCGCGTGAATGGTATTTCTTCAGCCACATCTTCATGGCAGCCATCTTATTGCCTTGAACACCATGCATCTGAAGCCACATAGCAAAGCCCTTATTGGCTAAATCTTTTGGCCAGCCATGCGCCATAAGCTCCGCAATCATCTGATTGACAGGCACACCGCGCACTACGGCATCGTTGATGTCCATTATTAGTTTTTCGTTCACTAAATAAACCCTCTGTATTCCGTTTAAGCTTATCAGAAATTAACCCCTGAGGGCAAAAGAAAA
>DAOLHH010000123.1:0-1533 GCA_035329185.1 Candidatus Saccharimonadota bacterium
TGTTGCTACGCAACATCGGCGGTTAGTATCTGTCGCTTGCCCTCGTGGTCAAAAACAGGCAAGTCAGAAAAATGTTGGCTTAACGCTGATGTAACTTCCGGTTTTTCTAGCAATCTACTGTCAACGACTATGCCAGCTATCGCGCCTCGTGGAACACCCCCAAGAATTGCCGCCGTATCTTCGGCAGTTCTGCCGCTAGGCGGTCTGACAAAATCAGCCACAGCACCATTTTGGTAGCCATCGTTCTCTAGCAGTTTGTCTACACCCTCTGCCTGAGAGTCAACAATAAATGCCACACCTCGCGTCAGCAATCGTTCGCCTCTTTGTCTTCGTATGTTTCCTGAAACAACAGGTTCTCTCGCCCAAGCAAAGTATTGACTTACGGTCATTTCTTCTGGTACACGAAAGAAATCGGCGCAGCCGTGTGTTTCAGAATCTTCAGAAATACCTACAAGTTCGCCGCTTACTATGCCTTTTTCTGCCACGCTTTTAACTGCGTCTGCACTGAATCCGTACATACCCATTCCGTGTAAGAGCGTACCTTCTGGAAGCGTTGTATCACCACTCTCAAGAGCGTTTTTAAGTGGACTTTCAAGTGGGCGGTTACTTAACTCGGCTAATGTTGCAAGTTGGCGTTGGAGTAAAGCCATTCCCTCTGCGCCAAGTTTTGCTCGCATTTGTTCAAAAGCGCGGGTATCTTGATTGAATTGCAACGTTTCTAGCTGATCTGCGCCAGCAGTTTCAGTAGCATTTGCCTGACTTTCGGTAATTTCCTGTAATCTTGCGTCTATGGTTTCGCGCACAGTAGCTTCCATAGTTTCACTTATTGGCATACCGTAAACGGCGTGTGCAAAACCCTCTGCAAATGCCTCGTGGTCTTTGTTGTCGGCGTGCCACTCATCGGTTTCACGCCCGTATTTTGTGGGACTTTCACTGGCGGCAACCCGATGATAGGCTTCGCCAGTTTTCGTTTGTCCGTCAAGCACGTGTCCGATTTCGTGGACAAGCGTATACTCCAACGCGCCGCCAGGTCGCTGTTCGTCAGGAAAACCAGCCAGTTCTTCATCGCTGTATGCACCGCTTACTTGTCGCATTTCTGCGACACTTAAAAGCATTTTTCTGCCGTTTAGTAGTACAGCATTTTCTTTGGCGACTGCTTTTGCGCCGCCCTCTGCGACATCTTCGCCTATTTTAATATGCAGACCAGTGAAAATGTCGGCGGCTTTGCCACCGGTATATTGGTCAATGGCTTGTAATGCACCTGTCGTAGAAGCTATAAGTTGCTGTTCTTCTTCTGGTGAATAGCCAGGCATTACTTCAACCAGAACTCTACACTCGCCGCCACTAGACATACACATTAACGCTTCGCCGTTTTCGTGGTGAACTTCAGAGAAATGTTCGGGGTGTTCGGGTCTATTTAATGTTTCAGTCATATAAGACAATTGTAACAGGTTTTCCTCTGTTTCGGACTGCGCGAAGCGCGGGCGGCTATGCCGCCCCAGACCTGCCGCCTGTTTCGGCTTTTGCCGAAAC
>DAOLHH010000124.1:0-1359 GCA_035329185.1 Candidatus Saccharimonadota bacterium
GTGAGCGGTGCGAATCGTTAAGCCAACTCCGGTACTTCAAATTGCAATCTAACGGCCCAGGTAAGCCGCCCGCCTTTGGCGGGTCGGCTTGAGCGATAGGTTAGAGCTTAAGTGTGGATGGAAGAATTTTGGCGTTGACTCGTCTATAAAAATAAATAGATTTCAAATTCAGAAATTTTCCATAAAGCACCGCACTTTTTCTGTGGTTTGAATGTTTAATTTCATCATATTCATGATCGCCCTATCAATCATGTCTTTTGCTTCTGTATTAATTATTAAAACATCATTTCCGCCGCATAGATGTTTTAGCTCGTTGCGAAGCGCGTTTCTTTCATTTGCAAATATTTGCTCTTTTATTTCAATGTGGCCGGCTGCTTTGAGGGTATCTATGCAGTCGCCAATATATTCACCAAGAGATGATTTTTCTTTTTTTGACTCAATGATTTTTCCGAAAATTTCTTCGGCTGCGCCTGCGAGCGTTGTTGCGCAAATCAGATCATTTTCTAATATGAAGAGATCAATCGCTTTTTCAAGCTGGTGAATTGCAATCTCTATCTTTGTCTTGTATGAAAAATTTATTTCCATCTAATTTGGCGAGAGATATAATGGGGTTGCTGTGGGTCAGTCGGCTTGACTTATGCGTGATGTTAGAGTATGAGATATTTTAAGAAAAATATTTATTTTTTTGACTTGTAATCGGAAAATACAGATATCAACCCATCCGTATCATGGTTCTTTATTGCGCTCCATGTCTTGGGGTTGTTTAATGCCCATTTTTTAAAATTATCACTACTAGATATTTGCGGTGCATCTGGATGTATTCTTATAATTTTTTCATAATTTGAAGCTTCGCTTGCGTGCGGCAGAGCCATTAATAGAAAAAAATCCACTTCTCCCGGCTTTTCGGGAGGGATAGAGGATTGAATTGGATTTCTGTTTTCGTCCGTCAAGTATTTCTTATTCACCCCCTCGCTCTTATCTTGGCGACTTGGTGATGATTGTGTGACTGGCGTCTGTCGCGGCGATTTGTCCATCCATGGAACCAGTACTGTTAGCCCCAGCAGTATCCACGCTAGTGCAAAGAAACTACCAGGCCATGATTCTTTAGCCCGCTTCGTGCGAAACAGAGCGTAGAGACCATAAACAACCGCAGCGAACAGCAGCGGAGCTACGAACGTGATAGACCATTGGTAAAAGCCACCGCCGAAGTAAATTAGTGGGTTAGCCAAGGCTACGATAGCCATACCGACAAGTTGCCGACTAGCGATCACCGCATTTTTCATTTCGTCTCCATCGCTATATTCCTAACGGCCAAGGTAAGCGGCCCGCAGAATGCGGGTCCGCTTGACCGCAGAGTTA
>DAOLHH010000125.1:0-1352 GCA_035329185.1 Candidatus Saccharimonadota bacterium
AATTTTTTCATTACTGAGTCCTTTCTTGACTGTATGATAGGCCTCTCGAAATGAAAGACCTGATTGTACTAATTTGTTTGCGTCTGATGTCGCGTATAGTTGAGGGGTTATTTTCTTATTAATTTCATGAGGATGGACTTTAATATTCGTAACGATTAACTCAGCTATATGAAGTGCGTTTAAAATAGTGATGATGGCTTCAATGCATGGCTTTTTCGTTAGTTGCAAATCTCGTTGATAACCACTTGATTTCTTAGCAATAATCATTCGTATCTGCTCTGAGTACCCGTGAATTGTTGCGATGTCTCCTCTTAAAAGCTCAATACAATCATAATTATTCTTTTGCGGCATAATTGATGAACCGGTTGTGAAATCTTGAGGCAATGAAAAGAAATTAAATTCTTTCATAGTAAATAGCAACATATCTTGAGCGAATTGGCTTAAGTAGAGGGCAATTAATTCAATCGATTGCACAAGATATAATTCAAACATACCTCGGCTCATCCCGCAGTACATAGGGTTTTTTTGCACACGAGCAAAGCCAAGCTCTTTCTTTGTGATGTTTCTGTCTGGCTGAATACCTTGATCAGTAAACCCAAACCCAGCACCTGACCCCAAAGGGTTCTGATCGAGTACTTTTCGAACGCTTTGTAAGAGTATCGTTGTGTCAAGAAACGCGTCACTATAACTTCCAAGCCACATACCAACAGTTGTCGGCATTGCAGGTTGCATATGAGTGTAACCTGGCATTATTATGCTCTTATATATGTCTGCCGCTAGTCGAAATTTAGTTGCTAAGTCGATTGTTTTTTTAGAAATAGCATCAGTTTGCTCTAATAAGTAGAGTCGAAGAGCAGTCAATACCTGATCGTTTCTACTTCTAAGAAAATGAATCTTATTGCCGGCATTACACGCCTTGCTTAAAGTGAACTCTATGTAGGAGTGTGCATCTTCAAACGACTCCGGAATCTTAAATTTCGCATTACGAGTGTTCAAAAAAATTTTTTCCAGGATTTCATTGAGAGTTTTTAACTCGAATTTATCGAGATGCCCCATTTCATTGAGCATCAAAATATGTGCTTTTGTTGCTCGGACATCATAGGGAAGAAGTATATCGTCGTATCGTAAATCCTGTCCCGCAATATACTGTTGCACTGTGTTGTCAACTTGATGGTTGCCCCATAGCTTCTGATCAATCATAAACACCTCCATCAGTAAAACTAGGTAACTCTATGCTAAGTTTGTGGGGTTTATCTACAGTGAGATCTGCCGTAACAGATAGGCGCATGAGTGTTTTGCCATCAATATGCTCCTCCACCCCAATAAATCCGAACTGCTCAAAAATTTTTTGA
>DAOLHH010000126.1:0-1344 GCA_035329185.1 Candidatus Saccharimonadota bacterium
AAGATTGTGTTTTAGCCATAAGCAAATTAGAATACGTACTATGAATATATCTAAACAAACAAAATCGGGTTTCGCAGTCGTTGAGCTCATCATTATTCTAGTCGTTATCATGGCGATAGGTGGAGCAGGCTACTATGTTTTTACTAAGCGGGATTCAAAAACGAGCAATTCGAGCTCTACGAATCCTGACACCAACACATCAGATACAACAAAGACATCAAACGCTTCAAATTCAGAAACGTCTTCAAAAGAAGCAAAAATAAAACATCTCGGTGTAGAGCTTGATTATTACGATGCAGGTACCAACAAAGCGGGTGATTTCGTGTTTACAAAAGAAGTATTGTCGTTTGATAGACTATTTTTCGACTTTGGTTTTACAGTTCCGGCTAATTCGGCCGGACCCGAGAAAAAGAACCCTCAGCCAACTTTTATCGTGCCCCTTGGCACAAAAGTGCATTCTTTGGTCGACGGGGTAGTGTATGACGTTCCAAAATTGTACAGCGATGATTATAGCGTGCAGGTACAGGGCGAAGGTAGCGAACTCATATTTGAAACCGAGCACGTTATAAATGTGACGGTGAAGAAAGGCGACAAAGTCAAAGCCGGTGATGTTATTGCTGAGGTCAGCGATTACGATGCGAAAAACTACGCAGGACTCGGTTTAGTAGAGATTGGTATTCTAAAAGGAGGTGACAGTGGTCCACCGAAGCATTTTTGTCCATTCGATTATCTTGATGATTCAATCAAAGATGATTTATTGGCAAAGATTACAGCATTTCAGAAATCATGGGAAGAATATCGGGGCGACGCAACAATATATGACGAAACTAACTATGCAATTCCTGGTTGCATAATGCTTGATCCAATCGAGGGCTAAACTAAAGAGTCTGCTATTTAACTACTGCTGCCATAGGATGCTCTTTATAGGGCCAGCTTGAGACAGTTCTGTTATGTGCTGATGCGACTGCGTAATGATATCTTCAAGAACTTTCATATCTATATCTTCCAGCTTTTTAACGTAGACACAATAACCAGTGGTGGTGTGTTTGCCGAGTTTTGCAAGAAGGCTTCTATATCGCGCAGTGCCATCCATGAGATAGATCGTGATCTTGCCTTTACGCGGGTAGAAGGCAAGGGTATGAGCGTCACCTTTGCGTCCGCTTTCGTACTCATAGTCGTAAACCCCAAAGCCAATCGTGCCAAAACCATACAAAATGGGTATTTCGCCACTCACGCGCTTAAAAATTGCAAATAATGTTTTAGCATCAGAAATGACGCGCTCATCTCCTATCGAAGCTATGTAATCATCTACAGAGATGTCATGTCGTTCATCAGCTTTACTCA
>DAOLHH010000127.1:0-1328 GCA_035329185.1 Candidatus Saccharimonadota bacterium
TTTACGGCGGGCGCACAGACGGAAATTGTCGTTGCGGTGAGCGGAGGTTCAACTGAAAACTCAACTGAGCCAACAACCGACACAGCTACAGATACCCCAAAAACTGAAGATGAAACAGAGAAACAGCCCTAGACATACTTAAACAATGTGCTTGAAAATGAACCTAGGCAGTATATTTCTACCAAGTGCTCGTCTTGCGTATCTGTAAGGAAGTTCTCCGGATGCTTTAACTTGTGTTCCGGCAAGAGCCATTTCCATCATCATCTGGTCGAAATCACGCTGCGTTTTAGGAAAGCGTGGCTCTAGAATGGCAAACGGTGTTGGTCTTTCTGGGCTCAAGGGGCTTTTCTTATTGCCCGTGTAAGGATCTAAATCCATAAAGAATGGTATCGCCATGACTCGTTCAGCGCCATCATCTTGATTGTAATCTGTAGTAAGCTCCACCGTTCGTCGCTTCACCTCATCTATTATTCGATAAGTACTGTCGTCGTTAACATGATTTTCCGTGCCGCTTGAACCTTCAAACATTATCTGGCCATCGCTACCTCCACGATTTATGACAAGTGGATAGGCTGTTTTTGTCCGTTCTACAATAGCACTTCGAGCATGGGCACCGTCTTGTATCATTTGCACGAGACGTAAACCACTTTGGGTATTAGGTATTGTCAGTAATGCGCCACCGTATTGTAGTAAGACGTCTTCAACGATTGCTCCATGGTGATGTGGGTAGTTAGACCCTTCAAGAACTTTCTGTAAAAGACTTAGCTTGAATAGTGTAGTGACCCGAGAAATAATGGTTGTCTGGATTTCATGCGATGCCTCAACCCCCTGTTGTCTTTGCGCTTCCCAACTCGCTATCTGTTGCATTACTTGTCCGGTATATGTGCGGTGACTATCAATGAATTTTACAACGCCGCCTGAAGATAGGTGGTTTTTGATTTCGGGAGCATCATAAACAGATTTGAACGCACTTACTAAGGCTTTCCAGTCAACATCTCGCATAACAAGTGACGAGGCGAGTGACGCTATAACTTCTCTATGTTCATCAGTAGACTCAAGCGGAGCTAGATACGGAATATCCACATTAAATGGAGAGGGGCAGTCATTAGATGGTTCGAGAGTGAATGGACGTAACTCAAATCGCGAAGAGTGCTTAGAAGAAAGAATATCCGCTTCCAAGCCTTCGTAGACCTCTCTGCTGAGTTCTTGACCATGCGTAGAAGGCTGAAAAGTAATTGGCGTGAATTCACGTAATGCCATAGTACGAAAAGTATAGCAAATGTATACAAAAATACTATATCTAGCGTAGCGGGTGAGTGCTACACTAC
>DAOLHH010000128.1:0-1237 GCA_035329185.1 Candidatus Saccharimonadota bacterium
TTGCGCTCGATGACCATTCGACACTACTGGTTACGAGAATACTCTCATCAAAAATTACAGTGAAGTTACTCCGTAAATTCAAAATCTTGAAGCATCATATCGTGCAACGGTATCCATACAATGCTCGATTCAAGTTCTAGTGAGATGGCTTGTTTTGGGTCGACATCGCACACAAGGTACAGCCCAGCACGACCATCAGATGATATCGTTTTCATTTGAGCATCTTTTCGCTGATATGCATAAAATGCTCTATGGTCACTTATGCGTAATGGCTGACATCGTATCAATAATCCATCATCTCTGTCATGCTTCTTTTTCATGTGGGGGTTTCTACCTCCCTCAACAGGTACATACATATGTCTCGTTAGTATCGACATTTTGAATCGCTCAAGCCCAAGTCCTGCATTTAATGTCTCAATTAAACTCCCAGACAATGATTGCCATTCTGACTCCGAAATTTCTTGGCTCTTATATAGGCGCAAAAGCTCGTCGTAATTAAAAGAACCCTGAAGCATGTCTGGAACCAATCTCTCAGCCTCAGACATGAGCACATCTTCATCAACGGTTTCCATATACAAAATGCTTAATTCAGTTGCTAACATTGCATGTATAAACTCGAGATGTTTACTTCGTACTGAAAAGCCGCCAACATGCTCTTCACTCCTTAGCTCGTCAGCTAGAAACTCAACATAGACATGAAGACCCGCTTGCGCAATTCGCGCGTCAGAAACACTTATTAAGCCTACTTGTTCGGCTTCGTTTTCTTGATCTATGACATCGGTGTCGTCTTCGTTTTCTGCTAATGTAGCATTCTGAACTTCTATCGTCTCTTCATCAATATAGGGCGGCATATCAAACGTGTGTTCTACGCGAATACCATGTGGAGTTCCTTTCAGATTGTCGCTATATGCGTACATCGTCTGAAATTCATTATCGACATCGGCGAGGTACGGTACGAATCCGACGCCACTATAAAAGAGGGTGACGCGCCCTTTGTGATGGCTCATTACACTATTGAGCTCCAATACTTCAACAGAAGTTAGATATTTAATTGTATGAATATCTTCTCCGCGTTCTTGCAAATACTGCACACGCTCTTCTAAAATGCTCGCACGCTCAAACACTGCACTCAGTTCAGCAAATGCATGTGCCTCGTTCGCGTCAGGCTGTTCTTTATTCATACTTTATCCAACTATAACAAAGCATTACGTGTAAAGAAAATATGAGCAATAGCACT
>DAOLHH010000129.1:0-1197 GCA_035329185.1 Candidatus Saccharimonadota bacterium
TTCTCAAGCTTTTTAAGCAGAGGTCTCGTATTATCTTTTGATCCATCATCAACAATAATGATTTCTTTTTTTGTTGAACCAAGGTCCACGCTCAACACTTCATGAATAATCTTTTCAATGGTATGCTCTTCGTTATAACAGGGCATCACTATGGAAAGTAGCTTCGTTTTGCTCATTACATGAACTCCTTTAAGTCGGTTGTATCTCTCGAGTATGATACCATGGTTACAAAGTGCGAGTCGTCAAAACTATCATACTAAAATTGCTCCAAAAAGATTTTGTTAGATTTTGTATTGTTGGCGCCATTGGCTTCATCGTCAACGCTACATTGCTAAAATTATTCGTGGACTATGTACACCTACGGGTGTATATTGCACAAGCACTCGCAGCAGAAATTGCACTTTTTATTAATTTTGTGTTTCATCATAATTGGACATACAGACGCGCATCAGAAAATAAGTCCATAAAACAGCTCGTCGTCCAGTTTCACATGAGCTCCTGGGTGGCAATTTTAGGCAGTGCACTCATAGTTGGTGTTTTGGTGAACAAGCTGAATATGCCTTTGATGGTGAGTCTTGCAATTAGTTCTCTAGCAGCACTTTTTTGGAATTTTTTCTGGACAAAATATGTAATATGGAAAAAGCACATAACAACAAACGATGATAGGTCGGAGGGAGATAAGAAATGAAGGTAGGTGTTGTCGGTACGGGATACGTTGGCGCGGTTCAGAGCGCGGGACTTGCTCATTTAGGTCACGAAGTTATCTCTATTGATATTGACCCAAAGAAAATCGAACAGCTCAACAACGGCATATCACCTATCCATGAACCAGGTCTCGAGGAGCTCATACGAGAAGGGTTAGAAGAAAAGAGGCTCGTGTATACAACGGACTATGCATCGTTAGCTAAGAACGAAGTAGAAGCTGTTTTCTTATGCTTACCCACCCCTCCAAATGAAGATGGCTCTGCTGATTTGTCATATTTACTCAAAGCTGCGACGAGTATTGCTCAGGTTATGGACATAGACACGGTACTCGTTAATAAAAGTACGGTACCGACGGGGAGTGCCGAAAAAGTAAAAGAACATGTGTCGCAATTTAAAAAACCAGACGTAACGCTACATGTCGCATCAAATCCAGAATTTTTACGCGAAGGGAGCGCGGTACATGATTTTCTCGAACCTAATACGATCGTTATT
>DAOLHH010000130.1:0-1156 GCA_035329185.1 Candidatus Saccharimonadota bacterium
TTATGAAGCGAATGGGCAAGGAAGATCCGAAGCACAAGATAGACTTTACTATCGGAGAAGTAGTCAATATCATTGACGGACCATTCAAAGGCTTTGACGGAACTATTAACGAAATTGATCCTGCTAAAGGTAAGCTTAAAGTACTAGTTAATATGTTCGGCCGTGAAACACCAGTTGAACTCGATGGTCTTCAAGTTAAAAAAGCTTAATTACTGCAATCTTTTACTTGACGAATCCATACGCCAGCCTTCATATTAGTTCTCAATGAATAAGCTCGGTGAAATGCAGAGGCACTTTGATGAAGAAGGGAGACCTCTCACTATAGAAGTGCCTACTGGGTTAGTTATCCCCGAAAATGCGCTTCGAACGCTCAATCCAGACTATGACCAAAGAATACATAGCATGAGCTCAATTGCTCATCAAGCAGAGCGCTTTGATCAATTTGCTTCTGCTATCATCCAATCCCTCATGCCCTGTATGTTGGGCACCATAAAAAAATCGGAAGATAATTAACAATGCCTTACACTGAAGCTGAACTAGCACACGAAGCAGACAGAGCTCGATTCTACGACCCCCTCATCCTGAGACAATTCCGTAAGCAGTACGATACCGAACTTCCAGCAACTACATTTGAGTCCAACCCTCAATCTCAAGTTGTAGCTGGCCTGGAAATTACGCGAACATTAAAGTATATCGGATCAGGAATGATAGTCGGTCACCTTGCAGCTCAATATGCCAATCACAATGATAGAGTAAGCACAAGAAACTTGAACTTATTTGGGGACGAGACCTTGTTTGCAAGTATACAAACTAACGTTTTGATATTTACTACACTTGCAGGTGGCTTGCTAGGTATTGCTATGAAATACCTAGACGATAACAGACCCATCTAAATAAGCTGGAGCATGTAACTCTAGATATTCAAATTCTTTATGGTATAATTAGTACAGTTACGCACTGTAAATTTAAGCTTCAACAATAATTTACAATCACTAAATTTGAAAGGAATGTGGGCTTGCTGCTCAAGGAAAAAGAGCAGCCGGCAGAGACGATTTATTCGGCTCTCCCGCGCGATGAGAAAAGACGTAGTTTTTTCTCATGGAGCTTGCGACAGTTATCATGGCCAAAAAACCAGTTAAAGCAAACCTCAAAATGA
>DAOLHH010000131.1:0-1128 GCA_035329185.1 Candidatus Saccharimonadota bacterium
TTGGTGAGCCACTTGCCGGAACACTCGCGAGCATCCATAATTTGCGGTATATGAGCAAGCTTTGCGAGGAGTATCGTTCAAAAAATGCATGACGAAATCGAGGCAATACGTAGGATTATTACTTGTGAGTATGAACTTGCGAACATAACTCAAATAACAAAAATAGATGGCGGAGAAGAAAACGCAAACTATAAAGTTGCTATTGGAAGTCAAAACTTTGTTTTTCGAATATATGCCAGCAAACATTCCTTTAAAGGGCAAAGAACAGCCACGCAGCTCGAAATAGAATTTGCATTTATGGAAGCGGTACGTGAAAAAGGAATTCCAGTTCCTAACGCAATTGCGCGACCAGACGGTAGTAGTTTTGGATATGATTCTGTTCTTGGTAGATTTTTTGCGCTCTTTGAATTTATGGTCGGAGATATTTTGGACGAAGGCTTTAGTAGGTGGTCCGTAAAACAGATAGCGGAATGTTTAGACGTTCTTTATGAAGTTTCAATTGAATCACGGGAGCTAGTTCGAAACGATGATTCGTTTAATCAATCGATTATTTCCCGTGCACAAAAAGCATATGCAGAGCTTGATAATTATCCTGGTAAAGAGATACCTAACGTTCTCGTCGTTTTTTTCGATAGTTGCATGAAAGATAATCAGCGTGTTTCTGATCTGGCCGAAGGCTTAATACACGGTGACGTTAAAATACAGAACCTGCTTTTTAATAATATGATACTGAGCGCCTTGCTTGACTTCGATGATTGCAGGAAATCCTATGTCATTGAAGATGTGGTTATGGCACTCATGCACAATTTACATAGTATTGATGATTGTTTAATTCGAAGTGAATACGCTCAGGAATTTATTGATAGTATATCGAATCCTCGTTTGAGGCAGGAGTTACGCTCGGGGTTAAGCGTACTTATAAAATGGAGACTTTTGTATGAATTATCGAAGTTATTATTAAATGACAACCGTTCTCATTTTGATATTTTGTTGCAAGACGCATTTATTCAGAGAATAATTGAAGATAAGGAATTTATTAAAGTATGAACATCGTTATCGCGGAGCCAATAAGTGACCGGCTTAATGAGTTGGTTCGAGTTAAGGATAAAAACTGGAAGATTTATGAAG
>DAOLHH010000132.1:0-1097 GCA_035329185.1 Candidatus Saccharimonadota bacterium
GACTATATATCTAAATCTGGAATACTTAAGGGTTTTACAAAAGTAGATTCCTCTGAACTAACGGTAGACGAAACCGTGGAAAAAATAATTAACATCATTAGCTTGAGCTAGATTACATCCTTCAAAGTAACCGTGAATCAGCGCATTAAGAATACTGCTCAAGTGCGATAATGTAATCCAATATCTATTACTTATAGACAAGTAGATCGTTTTAATCACGGGGTTTTTAAGTCTTACTTCGCTAAAAATCAAAAATAGCTGTATAAGCTATAATTCAAGTAATGAGCTCCCGCAAAGCAGACTATAGGGTGATTGAATGGCAAGAAGTGATGAACGGAGTAGGTATTAGCTGCGCTTTAGATATCGCCATTCATCCATCGAATAGCAAAATAATTATGCTGACTATCCCTGGAGTTGACGGTAGCGTCGATGGTTTTGATAATAAGTATCTACACATTGCAGAAACGGTACAAGAAAAGTATGGTGTCGCGGTTGTTCGGATATCGAACCCATTCATATCGTCATATCATTGGGAGAGCAATATTAGACAAGCTATTGATTACATCCAAATGAATGCTCAAGAAATTTGTGGCAATGAGACTTTTGAACTGCGAATTATGGCACATTCCGCCGGGGCAGCAGTAATTGGTCGAATTGCCCACGAGTATGCAGAAATAACCAGAGTCTTATTAATAAACCCCGCACTTAAGCTGAAGCCTAACGATATTCATGATGGATTAGCAAAACTAAGCGGCAGGCAAGTAACTGTGCTGGTTGGTAGTAAAGATTCTAGTAGTGATGATATTGCAGAGGTAGTAGATAATCATACAGACCTGTATGTAGTTGATGGTGCAGACCACCATTTTTCGGGAGATAATTTTCAATTATTCCTCGATTCACCAAATAAGTACCTGTTTAGTTAAATAACTAACCAAAAAAGATAAATATTTATACTAAACTTCTTTTGCGTTTGAACTAACTATCCGCATGCTACGATGGAAGCATGGGTACGAATCAAAATGCTTGCAGTGAGTCTGGATGCGCAAGTGTAGAGTCATGCATGTTGGCAAAATGTAATGATGATTTGCGAAGGCATG
>DAOLHH010000133.1:0-1062 GCA_035329185.1 Candidatus Saccharimonadota bacterium
ACTACTATTAATTTGGGTGCAGCGTTAGCAAAAGCAGGGAAGTCGGTCCTGATTGTCGATCTTGATCCCCAAGCAAATGCAACGAGTGGTCTTGCCATCGATAAGAATGCCCTGAAAGTCTCGATTTACGAAGTGCTTATTGGTGGAGTGTCGGCTCAAGACGCAGTCGTGGAATCAAAAGTAGATAACCTCTACGTACTGCCTGCAACACCTTCACTCGCAGCAGCAGAGCAAGAACTGGTAACCGTGTTGCAACGAGAGCTTGTGCTGAAGCACGCCATCGAACACTTTTCATATGATTATATCTTAATTGACTGCCCACCATCTCTAGGCTTACTTACGGTCAACGCACTTGCAAGCGCACACTCAGTCCTCATTCCTGTCCAGACAGAATTTTATGCACTGGAAGGCTTAGGGCTACTTATGCAAACCATCCAGCGCGTGCAAGCAGGGCTTAACCCAAATCTTTCGTTACTCGGGGTGGCTATGACGATGGTAGATGCGCGTAATGCACTCAGTGGTCAAGTTATTGAAGAAGTGAAAAAGCATTTTGGAGCGTATGTTTTTGATACGCAGATACCACGTAATGTTCGGCTCGCTGAAGCGCCAAGTTTTGGCAAGACAGTATTTGAGCACGATAAGTGGAGTAAAGGAGCGCGCGCGTATAAAGCACTCGCCAAAGAGGTGCTTAAACGATGACAAAAACGGCACTCGGGAGAGGATTTGATGGTTTGATTCCCGTTGGTTTTAATGTGGATGAAGTTGCGGTGCCCGGCGAGAGCATAAAACAAATTGCTATTGATAAGATACATATTAATCCCGATCAACCAAGGAAGCATTTTGATGATGTTGCACTCGAAGAACTTGCCTCAAGTATTAAACAGCACGGCATCATTCAGCCGCTCGTTGTTACTCCGGTAAGTGACGGATATCGAATTGTTGCAGGCGAAAGACGGTATCGAGCTTCAAAACTTGCGAAACTTGCGAAACTACCAGTTATCGTACGCAACCATCAAGAACTTGAAGAACTCGAAATCGCGTTAGTAGAAAACGTACAGCGTG
>DAOLHH010000134.1:0-1044 GCA_035329185.1 Candidatus Saccharimonadota bacterium
CGTCAGGTTGTGAAAAAACTACATTCTCGATGTATTCTTGCTCAATAATCATGTTACAGGTTTCATTCAAACGCATTAGAGGCCAATTAAGGAAGTCGATTTTTTAGCTTGCTAACTTTTGTATAAAAAAATGATGACGGTAAACGGGCTTGAAATAAACCCATTTTACTAGAAGCCAAACTATCTTATCATAGTTTGGTTTCCAGTTTTTGAGTTTCGCCATCAGGTCTTCCATTCCGAGTATATTTATAGCACGTTTGATGTTATAAACTAACATGATCAGACTGTGTTCACCGTTTACTTTTCGCAGTCCTCGAAGGTTGGTGTAATAATAATTCCATTGCCTCTTGATGGTACCAAAGATATGTTCATTAATCTCCTGTCGCTTTCTGTAGAGTTTTGATTCTTCTTTGTAACGTTTGTTATTGGCTTCTACTGCTTCGGCAAATTCGCTACGTTGTATCTCACGTCGTCCATCTGCTTTGCCAGTGCATAAGTGTTGTACAGGGCAAGTTTTGCAGGCAGGTGTTCGATATTGTTTAAATCGGTATTGTACCTTTTTGCCATCCTTTTTTTCGTGCCAAGTTCCTTTGGTCGTTAAGGTTTCGCCTTGTGGGCAAGTGTACGTGTCGGCATCATGATTGTATGCAAATTGTGTTACCATATATTCTTTCGTAGTACCTCGTTGAACACCATCATCCGAGCAGGCTTTTTCATTGCTATTGACGACCTCTGGACTAGCTACAATTGTTGTGATATTAGCATCCGTTACTTGTTGTATTTGCCGACCATTGTGATAGCCTTTATCCACTAATACGGTAAAGCTTTCAGCCTCTATATTTTGCTTGGCTTCGAGTGCAATAGCTGTGAGCGCATTTCGATCGTTGCGATTAATGGTGTGCGTGGCTATGACTAAATTGTGCTTGTCGTCTACAGCGGCTTGCATATTGTAACTCACTTCCACTACTTGACCATGTATGAGCAAGGCTCTTGCATCGGGATCTGTCGTACTTACTTGCGGCTCTGTTGTTTGATTTAAATGCG